>CADBSW010000150.1 GCA_902797505.1 uncultured Prevotellaceae bacterium
CTTCTGACAACAAAGGTAAGGATTCGGCCGCGATTAAGCAAATTCTTCACTCTTATTTTATAGAGTGCACAAACTTAGAGTCCCCGAATGAACAAGACCTGTCCCCGAATGAACAAGAGATTATCCTCGAGTAAGTTTTTTTTGTCTTAAAAATGAGTTTGCCTTCATAATTTGTGTAAGGTGCTAATAATCAATAGATTGTGCCTATGAAGGCAAAAGTTTTGCCTTCATAGGCCTTCATCAGACCAAAACAAGTTGTTTTGCTTTAGATAAAGTGGCTTTTCTCATGGGATTTTATCACTTTCTCCAGACCAAAACAAGTTGTTTTGGTCATAAGATAATGACTACTTCATGTGAAAATGATTACTATTATGTGATATGCGAATCCATCTGTATGTCAGCGATAGTGATAACCATTCTGCACAATCTGCATCGAAAACCAGGGAAAACCCTAAAATTATGAAGGCAAATAGTTTGCCTTCATAATTGTAATATATTGATCAGTAGGTTATTATGACAAAAATGAAGGCAAAGTCCTTTTCCGTAACCTTTCCGAGAGGGAGGGAGATATGTAGAGACATGATTTTCTACCGAATAAAAAACGGGGGCTCACGCCCCCGCCTATGATCTGATGCCCTTACAGGGCTCCCATTTACAATCTTTCAGGACTCCGTCCTTGCTTGCGATACTTTTATAATAGGTATTACTACCTGTAGTTTATCGAATGCTTACAGACGGCGCAGTTGCACGGTGAAGTGGCGCATCAGCGGTGCTTCCCACTCAATAGCCACGCCATGTTTGATTTCATTGCGACGATCATATACATTCTTTAGGGCGGCTGCAATCACGTTCATGTGGTTGTCGGTATAGACACGGCGTGCGATACAGAGTCGCAACAGGTCAAGACCGCCGAATCGATTTTCGCGGGTTACAGGGTCGCGGTCGGCAAGGATGTATCCAATCTCACAGCCACGGATACCAGCCTCGAGATAGAGCTCACAGGTAAGTGTCTGAGCGGGGAACTCCTCTTTCGGTACATTGCAGAGCACTTTGTCTGCATCGATAAAGAGTGCGTGACCACCTACTGGGCGCTGGTAAGGAATGCCGTATTCGTCGAGTTTCTTTGCAAGATACTGCACCTGATGGATACGTGTCTCCAGCATGTCGAACTCCGTATTCTCGTCGAGACCTACTGCTAAGGCATTCAGGTCACGGCCATTCAGACCACCATAGGTAAGGAAGCCCTCAAAGGGGATGCAGTAGAGCTTAGCTCCCTCATACCAGTCCTTGTTGTTTGTGGCGATAAAGCCACCCATGTTCACAAGACCGTCTTTCTTGGCTGACATCGTCATGGCATCGACATAGGAGTACATCTCGCGGGCAATCTCCTTGATTGTCTTGTCGGCGTAACCTTCCTCACGGGTCTTGATGAAATAGCTGTTTTCTGCGAAACGGGCAGAGTCCATCACCACAGGAACACCGTACTTGTGGCATAACTCACAAGTCTCACGAATGTTCTTCATTGAAACGGGCTGACCGCCTACGGTGTTGTTCGTTACGGTGAGTACCATGAAAGGAACGTTACCCTTGTTCTCCTTCAGCACTTTCTCCAGTTTCTCGAGTGACACATTGCCTTTGAAAGGTATCTCCAACTGGGTATTCTTAGCCTCATCGATGGTAACGTCGATAGCCTTGGCCTTACGGCTTTCGATATGTCCCTTAGTGGTGTCGAAATGTGCGTTACCGGGCACTACGTTGCCTTCTTTTACGAGATAAGAGAAGAGCACGTTCTCAGCAGCACGTCCCTGATGGGTGGGGATAACATACTCGAAGCCGAAAAGGCGCTGAACCACAGACTGGAACTTGTAGAATGACGATGCGCCGGCATAGCTTTCATCGCCTAACATCATTGCTGACCATTGACGGTCGCTCATAGCACCAGTGCCTGAGTCGGTCAGACAATCGATATAAACTTGCTCTGCCTTGAGCATAAATACATTGTAATGGGCTTCTTTCAGCCACTGTTCTCTTTCCTCGCGAGTGCTCTTGCGAAGCGGCTCGACCATCTTGATTTTCCAAGATTCTGCAAATGGTAGTTCCATAATATACTTGTTTTTATAGGGTTGTAATAAATGAACAGAACAATATCTGTCCTGATGTTAATGAATAAAAAGATAAGAAATCGGGAAGAGTGGAAATACTCTTCTAACTACAAACCCATATAATGATCAATCTCCTTTATATTAAGGAACTTGTGCGAAATAATCGCTGATGTGTTGATGTGTTCCATAAGGTTAATAGATGATGATTATGTTCTCTGCAAAGATACACTTTTTTTGTTTTTCCTCTAAGAGTTTATCATGTTTTTTTTTCGTATTAGTATTTTTTAGGAAATAAAACCTTTAGAGGTTATTGAATTATTTTTAATTTTGCAACCTCAAAGTCAACCGTTTACGATGAATGATATTATACAATATGTATTGAATGACAGTCAGTGGCCCTTGTTGACCGTTTTTCTCCTGGGCTTACTGGTAGCTATCCATCCCTGTCCTTTAGCTACGAATGTTGCCGCATTGGGATATATCTCTCAGGCGGTCAGGGAGGAAGGACTGTCTGTCAAGGAGGTGCGCGGGATTATCCTGCGCAACGGACTATTGTATGTGTTGGGTCGTACGTTGGCTTACAGTATTCTTGGTGCTGTGCTTATCCTCTTGGTGAGGAGTGGCATTCAGATACTGCATCTGGGTGACCAGATGAGTGAGTGGGGAGAACGGCTGTTAGGTCCTCTGCTGATTATCGTTGGATTATATCTTTTGTATGTAGATCTGTTGCACCATCATGACCATGTGCCTTCTTCAAAGTACAATCGAAAGCGCTTTAGTGGCATGTGGGGCAGTCTGTTGTTGGGTATCGTCTTTGCCATGGCCTTCTGTCCGGAGAGCGGTATCGTTTATTTCGGAATGCTGATACCTATGTCGGTGGAGTCGTCATGGGGTTATCTGTTACCTATCGTGTTTGCAATGGGAACGGGACTGCCCGTCTTGCTGATGGCATGGATCATCGCCTACAGCATGGATGCCTTTACCCGGTTGAACCGTGTAATGCACATTATTCAGGCATGGACATCCCGGGTGGTGGCAGTATTGTTTATCGTGGCAGGTATTATCTGCCTGACTTTATAACGATAACGTTAACGTTAACGATAACAAAGAACCCTAAACTTTAAGCTTTAAACTCTACACTCTCCACTCTACACTCTCCACTCTACACTCTACACTCTACACTCTACACTCTACACTCTAAACTCTAAACTATTTATTGTCAAAGCGGATGCTTACATTCTCGAAGCCCATGGAGCGCATCAGCTGATAGAACTGTCGTGAGGCATTCTGTTCGGCACTCTTGATATTCTGTTGGTTCAGACATCTTGCCCGCATGCGTTGACGGGCACGCTGATACATCGCCTCACGATCCTTATCGGTCCACTTACCCGATTCATAGAAAGCTTTCGTCTGAGCCTCATCGATAAACTGCTCATCTAATAACTTAATGGCAGGCAGGGTCACGATGATCGAGTCTTTCTCTTTCTTGATCCATTGGTTCTTCACCTCGTTCATGTCGATACCCAGTCGCAGAGTACCATAATAGATACGAACCAGTTCGTCATCGGCAAAGAAACGGTTTCTTGTCGTATCTACCATCTCCTCGTCGGAGACAGACAGAAATTCCCACTGACCGATCTGTTTGATGCTGGCTATCTGGGTAGGAGTGATGCCTATACGCTGATCCACCTCGATGTCAGCACCTGTGGCGGTCACTGTACGAATGGTGAAATAGACGACAGCGCATACCAGTAGAATGAACAATAGCGCACCTGCAATGGCCCACTTGCTCACTGTTCCCAAAGCATGGAAGATCGTTGAGAGGGCAGACGGTTGTTGTGGTTGCTGCTGTGGCTGGTTACCCGGAAGTTGTTTGTTCTCGTTCATCGTGCGAATGTTTTTTGATCAAGTAATGCAGGTAGATCTGATATGGTATATTTCTTTCTGAAGGTGATGGTGATCTTGTCCTGAGGATATCCCATCTGTTCGATCATCGGTATGAGGGTATTGGCCGCGTTCTCTTGTGCCATATGGATGATACCCATCTTAGGGATGTCGTTGATGATCGCTGCCCGTCCCTGTTTTTCGTATATCGATAATTCCTCATCAGAGAAGTTGTTCCTGAGCAGGGATACGTGCCGCTTGATCTCCTTGTGGTTGATCTTACTGCTGGTCATCTCTACCTTGGGATCGGGCAGGATAATCTCTATCTTATCCCCCCTCTTGCGGATATTCTTTTCAGAGAAGTCGGAGAAGTCTATATAAGCTTTCAGAGAGGCAGTCATCGGTATGGCTATCTTCCGTTCGCCCATGGGCAGGGTGATGTCGAACTCTTTCTGTAGGAAAGTGCCCTTTAACTTCATCTGATCATCGTGGGTCACGATCTTGTGCACCTGATACTCTGCGGTGTATAACTTGGCGCATTTCTGGATTTGCATGACCATCATCGGGATGGTGTCTATTACTGGCGACTGATCACTCGTCTTCTCTTTCCCACCACAGGCGGAAAACAGCAATAGGGTGATGACGGTGATGACTTGTACTATGCTCTTTCTATTCATATTATTCCTTATTATGGCCCAAAGATAGCAAAAAAATGTCATTTTTGTCGTTCTTACCTTTAAAAAAATAAATTTTGTGGATAGGATTGTTTGTGGTTTAAGTAAAATAGGCTAATTTTGAAAACTGAATGACAGAAACAATAAGTAACATGAATAGATTATCAATCGTATTATTGGCGGTGCTCTCACTCATGATGGTATCATGTAAGGAGAAAAAGACACCCACCGTGATCATTGCTCCCAAACCCGTTGAGGAGGTGAAGAACGATCCCTCGAGGATGCAGGAGATCAACCAGGATATGAACGTCGACTGGATAGGAAAGACTTACCAAGTGGTGATACGCAGGGTATCAGATGAGAGTCTGCCCATGGTCAAGGATGAGAACGGCAATAAGTATTACGATAATGTGATAACCTTGAGTGTGATACGTCCTGATGGTTCGGAGTTTTTCAGTCGTACCTTTAAGAAAACAGATTTCTCCAGTTATCTTGATGACAAGACCCGCAATAATGGTGCGCTTCTTGGTATCGTCTTGGATCGTGCCGAGGGAGATAATCTTGTCTTTGCTGCCAGCGTGGGTTCTCCCGATCGTCTCAGTGATGAGTTTATCCCTTTGGTGCTGACCTTATCCCGTATGGGTGATGTCAACATCAAGAAAGATACGGCTTTAGATACGACGAGTGACCGACCGGAAGTTGAGGAAGACGACGGTGTTTAAATGTCGTCTTCCATTAATACATCAATGCAATATACCTTGATATCTTTTTCGCTTCTGCTGTTGAAGTAGATGCGATTGCCGGCATGGTTGTAAACGGGGTGGGGGTGAGCATCCTGTCCAAGCCAGTCGCTCTCATGCTTGCACAATGGTATCCATTGCAGGATGCCTTCTTCCCATCGTGGCACCACCCTTGAGATATATTCTCCGTCTTTCTTATGTGGGTCAGGACCATTGTCTGTACTGTTCTCACGAACGATCAGTTTGTCGTCGGCGAACTTGAAATAGCCATCGCAGCAGAGGATCTGCTGGTGGTCCATCGTGAAATGTCCGTAAGACTTATACTCTTCGGGCAGAGCAATCTCCCAATACTGCTGGGTACGCATATCGTAACGACCAACCATCGCCGGACCATTGTCATAACCGCCGTGGTAGATAATGATGTTTCCGTCGTCGCTCCACATCTCATGACACACCCAGTCGGCAGCCTTGCGGGGATACCCATTAGGGTTACCCAGTGTATCCGTACCTTCCTTACGTACACGTATGATCTCATCGGTATGATGGTTGTATAACCAGATACGACGGATGCCGCAATCGCGACAGGGCCATTCGTGGTTGTACATGATGATCTCTGGATCAGCAGGATTAAACTGCACGTGGGTGATCCAACAGCAGGGCACCTGTTTCTCATATCTCAATACACCGGTAGTCGTGTCGTAAACACACAGATAACTGCTCAGTTGCTCATCTTGTACACGCTGGTCGATATTGTAAACAGGGCGCTTATCCAACCCGCTACCTTCTGTCTCAGGATCATAATCCAGACACCTGCCATCAGTCATCGGCACACAGAGCCATTTGCCGTCATCACTGACGTGGGTGAAGGCCGTCATGCGATTATCAGGAACATGATTGAGAACCACCGGCTTTCCATCCAGACCTACCTTACAGATACAGTCATCTTGAATGAAATAGATGATGTCGCGTTTGCTGTCGAGACATACACTTGCCTTACCCAGTCCTTCGTTCAGGGTCCCGTCGAAGTACACATAACTTTTCAGAATCCCCTTCTTGTTATGTGTCAACTGCCGTTCCTCACCGGTCTCGAGATCCTTTACAAATACATTCGGATGACCGTCACGGTTGCTGATCACATACAGTCTGCGATCATCCGCACTCAGTGATGAACAGGTGAAATACAACAGTTGTGTATCAAAGTGTTGCTCTTCCGTACAACCGCTGATCAGTTGTCGCTGTCGGATCGGATGACTCATATTATGCTCTTCTTAAGATGTTGAAACTATCGTCGAAATCCTTCGGGTGGTTGCCTAAGAATATGATATTGATGATACAGTTGGCTGCCATCTCCTCATCAGACAGACTGACTCCCTTGCTTCTCACGATGTCTTTTCCTAATATCACATCCCAGTTGGCCTTAAAACAAGAGTCGTGTGCACCGAAATAGCAATCGCCAGAGGGATCCTCGATCAATAGATATTGTATTTGCTTATTGGTAATCGAGTACCTCATGGTAGTAAGCATCTCGAATGCTTGCTTGAATTCTTTACGATGACGCTTGGCGTTGGGGTACATCTCTACGATTGCAGGATATAAATCATCAAACTCGAATGACTGTAATAATTGGTATAGTTTCATAAGTAAGGGGTCTATATATAATAAGGTGTATCTGATTATCGGAGTACTATTTCTACAGGACAATGGTCACTGCCATAGATCTCTGTATGTATCTTAGCGGAAACCAGTCTTGATTGCAGGCGTTCTGACACGACGAAGTAGTCGATACGCCACCCTGCGTTTTTCTCGCGTGCATGGAAACGATAACTCCACCAAGAGTAGATATCTGTCTGATCGGGATAGAAGTAGCGGAAGGTATCAATAAACCCTTCTTTCAGGAATAAAGAGAATTTCTCACGCTCCTCATCCGTGAAACCGGCATTCTTACGGTTGGTCTTGGGATTCTTCAGGTCGATCTCCTGATGAGCGACGTTCAGGTCACCGCAGACAATAACAGGTTTCTTCTGGTCTAATCCCTTGATATAGGCACGGAAATCGTCTTCCCACTGCATGCGGTAATCCAGTCGGCGTAAGCCATCTTGTGAATTGGGGGTGTAACAGGTCACAAGGAAGAAGTCTTCCATCTCTAATGTTATCACGCGCCCTTCATGGTCGTGCATGTCAATACCTATACCATAGCTGACAGAGAGTGGCTGATGACGGGTGTAGATAGCTGTTCCGCTATATCCTTTCTTATCAGCGTAGTTCCAATAACTGTTGAAACCTTCAAACTGAAGGTCCAACTGTCCTGCTTGCATCTTTGTTTCTTGCAGACAGAAAAAGTCGGCATCCAATAGTTTGAAGGTTTCACTAAATCCTTTTGTCTCACAGGCACGTAGCCCGTTGACGTTCCACGATATAAGCTTCATTGCTTAAAATTTTGCCATCTTAATGGCAACGACAGCGCACTCATCACCTTTATTTCCTAAGCGGCCACCGCTACGGTCTTTTGCCTGCTGCCAGTTGTCGGTAGTCAGAAGACCATAGATCACGGGAATCTCACTGGTTGCGTTCAGACGTGTGATACCATAGGTAACACCTTGACAGATATAGTCGAAGTGAGGTGTCTCACCACGGATCACACTACCAAGAATGATAATGGCGTCATATCCTCCGTTAAGCGTCATCTGATGAGCACCATATACCAGTTCAAAACTACCAGGAACAGTCTTTACGTGGATATTCTCAGGTAATGCTCCGTGCTTCTCCAGGGTGCTTACAGTACCTTGCAACAGGGCATCGGTAATTTCTGCATTCCATTCGGCTACCACAATGCCAAAACACATGTTACTGGCATCAGGTACACTGGAAACATCGTAGTCTGAGAGATGATGTAATGCGGTTGCCATAAGTAGGTTTTATTCTGTTACGCGCTCAATATATTTGTCAATCTCCTGCATAACTGGAGAGTTGACATACTTCTTCTTGATGTCTTTGTAGATAGAGAGAGCCTCAGCCTTCTTGTTCTGACTTTCGAGAATCTCTGCAGCCTGAATAAGGAAAGTAGGTGACAGACTGTTGTTTACACCGTCAGCACCTTGTGCATCGGCCATCTTGGCAGCTTTCTTCAGGTTGGCAACAGCCTTGTCGAGCTGCTTTACATGAGCATAGGCATTTCCCAGGGCTGCGATAGCTGCAGGACTAACCATGGTGTCATCACCAGGTGAGTATGCATCCAGGAACTTTACAGCCTCTTCCCACTTGCCAAGGTTTGCCTGACACAGACCGGCATAGAGGTTGGCCAGATTACCGGCATCAGTGCTGCTGTACTCCTTAGCGAGTTTTGCAAAACCAATGAATCCCACGCTGTCACCCTTGAGTGCCATCTCATAGTTCTCGTTAGCAAAATACTCCTGACCTTTTGCCAAAGCGGTACTTGCCTTTGCCTGACGTGGACCAGCCACATAGTTGTTGTAAAGGATGATACCTGCGACGATAACGATCAATGCTACTACAGCAATGATAATTGCTTTCTTGTACTTCAGCAAGAAAGCCTCTTGTTTGTTGAGATTCTCAACATTCTTTTCTTTTACGTTTGCCATTTTTTTATTTTGTTATTTCAATTATTCCGATATGTCCGAATAGGCTGCAAAATTACGCAATTTATTGCAGATACTGAAATTTATTACCTTTTTTTTTCGTTTTTCTGCGGTAAAGTTGTTAAGTATCACCCTTTATTCCAAAATAATGTTGTATCTTTGCATAACTTTTGCACAAGGAAGGGTATGATATTAAACAGAATCTCCATTATTAACTACAAAAATATCCGGGAGGCAGCTCTGCAGTTGTCGCCCAAGATGAATTGTCTTATTGGTCATAATGGGGCAGGGAAGACGAACTTCCTTGATGCTGTTTATTACCTGTCATTCTGCAAAAGTGCTTATCACTCATTGGATTCCCAGGTATTGACGCATGATGAAGACTTCTTCGTGCTTGAAGGTGATTATTCAGCTGATGCCCCGCAGGCTGATGCCGAACACGAGATGATTTACTGTGGCATGAAGCGTGGCACCAAGAAACATTTCAAGCGTAACAAGAAAGAGTATAAGCGATTGTCGGAACATATCGGATTGATCCCGTTGGTGTTCGTGTCTCCTGCAGACATCGTATTGATAGAGGGAGGTAGTGAGGAACGTCGTAAGTTGATGGATATGGTTATCTCTCAATACGACCATACCTACATGGATGTGCTGAACCGTTATAACAAGGCATTGATGCAGCGTAACACCCTGTTGAAGATGGAGGAAGAACCGGATCTCTCTCTCTTGCAGTTATGGGAGGAGCAGATGGCTGTGGAAGGCGAAAAGATCTACGAGAAACGTAATCTGTTCGTTGAGCAGTTGATACCGATCTTCCAGGATATCTACCAGTATGTGTCTTCGGGCAAAGAGCAGGTATCACTCAGATATGTCTCTCATTGTCAGCGCGGTCCGTTGTTGGACGTTATTCAGCGCGACCGGATGAAAGATCGTGTCATGGGCTACTCCTTACATGGTATCCACCGGGATGATCTGGAGATGTTGTTAGACGGATATCCCATCAAGCGCGAGGGCAGTCAAGGGCAGCATAAGTCGTTCCTCATTGCATTGAAACTGGCTCAGTTCCGTTTCCTAAAGAATACGAATGCCCATACCACTCCCTTGCTTCTCTTGGATGACATCTTTGATAAACTGGATGCCCAACGGGTAGAGCAGATTGTGAAATTAGTTTCGAGTGAAGAATACGGTCAGATCTTCGTTACGGATACGAACAGGGAACACTTAGATACTATCCTGTCAGAGAGTGGTTTCAATTACAAATTGTTCCATGTCGCTGCCGGTGAGATTACAGAGATAACCACATAGATAGATAATCAGGAGTAGGGATATGTTTAAGAGAAAGGCTTTACCATTAGACCAGATTGTCCAGCAGTTTTTGCGTGAGAGTGGGTTAGAGACACCTCTGCAGCAAAAACGACTGATTGATTCTTGGGAGAAGGTGGCTGGTAATGCTGTTGCCCGATATACGCAAGAGAAGTTTATCCGTAATCAGACCCTCTTTATCAAGATCTCTAATCCAGCCCTACGTGCTGATCTCTCCATGATGCGTGAAGAACTGGTAAACCATTTGAACCAAGAGATAGGCTCTCGGCTCATTACGGATATACGGTTCTATTGATTAGTTGAAATCAGATAACCTCATCAACCTTGATGTCGTTGACATCAGCAGGAATCCCCGGCATCTTCTGAAAATCGAAACAGATCCCTATCTTGTAGGCATTGGGGATTTGTGGGAGGAACCTGTCGTAATAGCCTTTACCTCTTCCTAAACGGTTGCAGCGGGAATCAAAACCCATACCAGGAACGACAGCCACCTCTATCTGTGCGTAGTCGGTGAAAGTCTTTCCTATAGGTTCCATGATATGAAAAAAGCCTCCAACAAGATCCTTCGGTCCCTCATAGCAGCGCAGTTCCATCTCCGTATCACTGATAACAGCCGGTAAGAGCACTTTCTTGCCAGCTTTTACCAGTTGGTCGATGACCTCATGCGTATCCACCTCATCATCCAATGAGTAATACATCATGATCGTGTTACTGTTCTTCACTCTGGGATGAACCATCAGTCGGCGCACGATCTCTTGTGACATCTCCTTCAGTTCCGCTGGTGTGAATTGACTCTTCTGCATGCGGATGAAGTTCCGAAGATCTTTCTTATTCATGTTTCTTAGGGAATGATTCGTGTTTCTTAAACACATCCAATGCCTTATAGATGACAGGATCATCGATATTCAGGTATTGTATCCACGCATCTTCATCCATGATATTATAGATGATACGACTGTGGATATATCGCTGTAACAGTTTATGACTCTTTTGAATCATCAGGTTACGACGCTTCAATCCTACCTTGTCGGCATATGTGGCAAACTTTTCCACCATATTCTGTTTTACCAGATAGGCAGAGAGTTCTTTCATGTCGTTAAACGTATTCAACTTCTGTCGGTTCTCATCGGTATAGTTGAAGGCGTATTGCAGGATCAGTCCGCTCATGCTGGCTTGTTTATAGTAGGATGTCATTCCCAGCGTGTCTTCCGGTACGAAGATATCTGGGGTGATACCACCACCGCCATAAACCGTCCTGCCATTCGTGGTGTGATATGCCGGACCGGTATGTTTGATGCTGTCTTCAGAGAAGAATTCTCCATGTTGGTAGCGTTCCAACAAGTCATCGCCGTATTCCTTGCTTCCCGGTACATAGGGCTTCTGTATACAGCGACCAGATGGTGTGTAATAGCGGGCGATCGTCAGGCGTATCATGCTACCGTCGGGGAAACCTATCTGTTGCTGCACCAATCCTTTTCCGAAAGAACGTCTTCCGATAATGGTAGCACGGTCATTGTCTTGCATGGCGCCGGCAAAGATCTCTGATGCAGAGGCACTTACCTCGTTGATAAGTACGACTAATGGAATACGCTGATAACTGCCTCTTCCGTCACTCATGAAATTCTGTCGGGGTTGTTTACGTCCTTCTGTATAAGTGATGAGCTTATTCTTGGGCAGGAACTCATTGGCAATCTGTACCGCTGACTGCAGATAACCGCCTGTATTGTCACGTAGGTCGATGATCAGATTCTGGAAATTCTCTTGTGACAGTTGTGCCAATGCTATAAGAACCTCCGGATAGGTGTTCTCACCAAAACTCTTGATACGGATATAGCCCGTAGTCTCGTCAACCATGTAGGTGGCAGAGACACTCCTTGTGGGGATCTCTCCACGTGTCACGGTAAATACCTTTTCTTTCTTTTCACCGAAACGCAGCACGCCAATCTTCACTTTCGTGTCTTTGGGGCCTTTCAAACGATGTTGTGCCTCCTCGTTGGTTACGTCCTTGCCAACGAACGGTTTTCCGTCAACACTGATAATCTTATCTCCGGCCAGTAGTCCGGCTCGCTCAGCAGGACCATTCTTGATGACTCCCTGTACTCGGATGGTATCCTCTCGTATCACGAACTCTATACCGACTCCTGAGAAAGATCCCTTCAGATCATCGGTAGCAATCTGCACATCTTTCGCACTGATATAGACAGAATGCGGGTCAAGGTCGCCCAGTATCTGTGGCATGGCTTTCTCAACGAGTGAGTCGATGTTCACCGCATCAACATATTGGTCGTCGATGATATGCAACAGGTTGTTCAGTCGGTTACTACCACTGTTAATGATATTCAGTCGATTACTGGACAGATGATTGGCAAAGAAGGTGCCGATAATAATACCCAATATTACACATGCTGCCAAGATCAGTGGCATCCATCGACTGTATTTATTTGTTTTCATATCTTATTGTTCTGCTGTTTCGTTCACATTCTTATATATTACCTCGATACCAGCCCGCTTGAGGAGGTTGATACCGTCTTCCAAACGGTACTTCTCACCATAGACCACTCTTTTGATACCAGCCTGGATAATGAGTTTTGCACACTCGATACAGGGAGAGGCCGTCACATACAAGGTGGCACCATCGCTATTGTTACTGCTACGTGCCAACTTTGTAATGGCATTAGCCTCAGCATGGAGAACGTAGGGCTTTGTCACGTTATTCTCATCCTCGCAGATATTCTCAAAACCACTCGGCGTGCCGTTATAACCGTCACTGATAATCATCTTCTCCTTGACTACCAGAGCACCCACCTTTCTGCGCACGCAATAACTGTTCTCTGCCCATATCTGGGCCATGCGCAGATAGCGTGCGTCGAGTTTCTCCTGTTTCTGTTCCTTCTGTGTCATACCCTTATTTATTCTGTGTATCAGCTACTTTCTTTCTCTTGATACCATTGCGCTTTAAGAGCGCGTCGATTGTCGGAGGACAGCCCCTGAACCGTACATATAAGTCCATCGGGTGCTCTGTGCCTCCCTTGCTCAGCACATTGTCACGGAAACGTTGGGCTACTTCCTGATTGAAGATACCCCTCTTCTTGAAGACACTGAATGCGTCGGCATCCAGCACCTCTGCCCATTTATAACTGTAGTATCCTGCCGCATAGCCACCTGCCATGATATGACTGAACTGTACGGTCATGCAGGTATCCATGCGTGGAGGGTTCTTGGTAATCTTTGTCTTCTTCCAAGCCTTCTTTTCGAAAGGAATGATGTCTTTGTCAAACACCTCTTTCTGCGTATAGTAAGCCATGTCGAGCAGACCGAAGCTCACCTGGCGCAGACAGGCTGTGGCAGCCATGAAATTACGACTCTTGACAATGCGACGTATCAGTTGGTCGGGTAGGGGCTCACCTGTCTGATAATGGAAGGCGAACGTACGGAGGAACTCTTTCTCTACTGAGAAATTCTCCATGAACTGCGAAGGTAGTTCAACGAAGTCCCACCATACATTGGTGCCGGAGAGACTCTCGAAACGGGTATTGGCGAACATACCGTGCAGGGAATGACCGAACTCGTGCAGGAAGGTTTCTACCTCTCCCAAGGTCAGGAGTGCCGGCTTCTCTTCCGTCGGTTTGGTGAGATTCATCACCACACTGACATGCGGACGGACATTCTCTCCCTTACGGGTGATCCACTGTCCTTGGAACTCTGTCATCCAGGCACCACCCTGTTTGCCCTTTCTGGGGAAGAAGTCGGCATAGAACACTGCCAGATAACTGCCATCTTTGTCAAACACCTCATAGGCTTTTACATCGGGATGGTATACAGGGATCTCTTTATTCTCCTTGAAGGTAATGCCATACAGACGGTGAGCCAGGCCGAACACGCCGTCGATCACCTTGGATAACTCGAAATAAGGCCGAAGCATCTCCTGATCAAGCTTGAATTTCTTCAGTTGCAGTTTATGGGCATAGAAGGACTGGTCCCATGGCATCATCTTGAAGTCTTTGCCTTCTTTCTCACGAGCCATCATCTCCAGCTCATGATACTCCTCAATGGCTGTTGGCTTATAGGCATCGATCAAGTCGTCAAGCAGGCGATAGACACTTCTGACATTAGATGCCATACGCTTTTTCAGTACGTAGTCGGCATATGTCTTGTATCCTAACAGTTGTGCAATCTCCCTGCGGAGGTTTACGATGCGCTGGCAGATGGCCAGGTTGTTTTCTGTATTGTCGTGCGTACAGAGTGTATTCTTTGCCAGGAACATCTTCTCACGCAGTTCGCGTTGTGTGCTATAGGTCATGAACGGACCGTAGCTCGGACTGTCGAGGGTAAACAGCCAACCGTCGAGTTCTTTCTCTTTAGCGGCCTGTCGGGCAGCCTCGATGGCTGTGTCGGGCAGTCCATCCAACTGTTTCTCATCAGTGATGTGCAGTGTGAAAGCCTTCGTCTCTTTCAGCAGATTCTGGGAGAATTGCAGGGAGAGCATCGATGCCTCCTCAGTGAGTGCGCGCAGACGCTCTTTTCCTTCTTCATCGAGCAGGGCACCGCTTCTAACGAAACCGTCGTAACAATTGTCCAACAACATCTTTTCCTCTGGGGTGAGTTTCCTGTGATGCAGATGTACAGCCTTGATTCGCTCGAATAGTTGTTTGTTCAGGCGCATGTCGTTGGCATGCTGTGTAAGGATGGGTTGCATCTTTTGTGCCAAGGCATCCATCTCGTCGTTGGTCTCTGCACTCAGCAGATTAAAGAAAACCGTGGATACTCGGTCTAACAGATCGTAGTATCCTTCTTTGTCTTCTTCTGTATTGATGATGGTGTTGTCGAAGGTAGGTTTTGCTGGGTTATTGATGGTCTTATCAATCATCTCATTATCCCTGCGGATTCCTTCCATAAAAGCCTCTTCGAAGTCTTCCAATCGTATACGGTCAAAAGGCACGGTGTCGTGCAGCGTCTGATAGTCTTCGAAGAACGGATTCGTTCTTATTTCTTCATTCATACTAATGGGTTCACACTAAAGTTTCTCTGTAGAGTATAATCAGGAGAAAAAGGCTTTATGCATCCTTGCTCCTTTGTTCCTACTATCATGCAAAGATACTGTATTTCTTCTAATCCTTATCAGCAGAACGGGTATTTTTAACGAAATTTATTCATATCAGATGCTCTAAAGCATGAAAGCGGATAATACCACGCGAAAGGTCAATAATTTTCTCGTCTGCCATCATGTTGAGTTCTCTTGAGATATTCAGTCTGCTTTCCGACAACAGATGTCCTAAATCCTCCATCTTGATGTAGAGTGTTTTCTCTCCTGCAGGGTGTATGCAACGACTTCCTACGAAGTGAATGATCTTCGAGCGAATGTCCTTTGGGGGAGTGCGCCATTGCAACCTACTCACTCGCTGACTCTGTGTGCAAATGATATTCAGAATGTTGATTCGGAAAATTTGGTATTCGTCAGACAGTTTGACAATCTCTCGCTTGCTGATCTTAACCATCTGACAGGTACCTTCGGCCACGAATGTTTTCGTGAAACGTTGTGTAAAGCCGAAGAGACATTCCGGTTGCAGGATATCGGGGGCTGAGAGAGTCTCTGTGATGCGGTAACTGTTGTCGAATGCTTTGCTGATAACTGTGATGTTTCCTTTCAAAAGGAAATAAAGACTGTCGCATACTGCCCCTTCTTCCACGATGGTTTTTCCGTTGGAATAGTTCTCAAAGCCCAGTCGTGTATGTGCTAACACTTTATTCATGTCAGTCTTGCTCATCCCCTGAAACAGAGGAAGTTCGAGCATCTTCTCTAAACTTTTTGTCAGGGGCATGCTACTGCGCTATTTTGTCTTCCAACGAGGGCGAGTACCAAATGGCGTATTTGCCATCCTTATCCGTATAGATCAGGTATGCCATCAGTTCTGTGTGCTCTTTCAGTATCGCTTGTGCCTTCTCTAATCCGAGAACCATGAAAGAGGTGGCATAAGCGTCTGCCGTGGCACAGTTGTTGGCGAAGACCGTTGCCGAGAGGATGTTGTGCTGTACGGGATAGCCCGTCTTGGGGTCAATCGTGTGAGCGTATTTCTTTCCGTCTTTATAATAGAAATTCCTGTAGTTGCCACTGGTGGCCATGGCGATGTCGGTAACGCTCATCACAGTCTGCAGTTCACCGCTGGTGTTCAGGGAGTCTTCTGTAGGTTTGGTGATACCGATGTGCCACGGTTCTTGTCGACTGTTCGAACCGCTCGTAACCACCTCGCCACCTATCTCTATCATAAAGTTTTTGATGTCTCGTTTCTTGAGGAAGTGCGCTACCACATCACAGCCATAGCCTTTGGCGATAGCGCTGCAGTCAAGCATGATCCGGGGATCCTGCTTGATTACTTTCCTGTTTTTGATACTGATCTTCTCGTATCCACTGATGTTTAAGATGCTGTCGATAGCCTTTTTGCTGGGTGTCTGTCCACTCTTAAATCCGAACCCCCACAGGTTTACCAATGGTGCCACGGTAATGTCGAAGGCGCCATCTGTTTCTTTCGATATCTGTTGTGCGAGTTGTACAACCGACAAGAACATCTCGTTGAGTTTTACATCCTTTTCGTTCCGGTTGATTTGCGAGATAATAGATGTCTCGTTGAAGGGAGACAATGACTGGTCAACCTTCATGAGTTCTGCACGAATCTCGTTGTTCAGGTCCTCATCATACTGGTAAGTGATATTATAAACGGTGCCGAAAATCATGCCACTGTTTCGTTGATAGGGCATGCTATGCTGGTGGCGGATAATGAGGACCGTTCCTATGATCAGAAAGGTAAGGAATGCCAGTTGGATCTGTCTTTTTTTCTTGTCGGACATACACTTAGATATCAAAGATTACATTAAAGGTGGCGCCGATATTGGATTTTCCGTGTTTTCCGAAACCTGGCACATACCAACAGTTGTCCATGCTGTCAATGCTTTTGAACAGACGGTTACGATAGCGTACCGACCATCCCAGATGAAAAGGACCCCAGATAGTAGCGTCGACTCCAAAGACGAGCTCCAACCAATGGTAGTTTGCTTTTATTCCCGTTCCTTCATATGCGGTATGGTCGCCCCATACAGGGTCTTTGAGTCCCATGCTCCCTACGTCAAACTTGAATGAGGTAAAAGCATATCTGAATCCTCCGTATATACGGTAGATGTCGTGCTTGTCTTTCATCATGTTGAAATCGACACCGACTCTTCCGTAAGGGGCACTTGTCTTGTACGATACTTCTGTAGCGTCATCCACGTGGTCACTACTGCCGATACCTAATTCTATTATGGGGAAATAGCGGTCTTTCAGGTTCAATCGTAAGGCTGCCTCATACTGCCCATAATCACTGACGACACGTTGTATCGGTCCTAAGAGATCAGCCGATACGGCAAAACCATTAAAGAATGGTACTGTATCTGGCTCTTCAATGACCTTTTTCTTCACCTTCTGGGCATGGCCGGCAACAGGTATAAGCAGCAGGACACTAACGATCAGCCCTAAGATAGATATAGAAATGTGCTTTGCTTCTGTCATAGGTAACTTCACGATTTTTGATAACGATAGAATCGATCATATGCTTGGTATAATCAACCTGTGTGATGGTGTGGAAGAATGAGGGATTGCAGTTAACCGATTCAAAGTGACTCCTGTTTTCTTTTTGTATAACGACAGTGTCAACTTCCTCAGCTTTTTGAAAGACGAAAAACAAACTGTCTTGGGGATGCTGATAGCTCACTTGGAGATAAAACTCAGAAAAGTTGGCCTGCTTATTCAGCAATACTGGATCTCGTTCTGGCGTGTGCTGGAAACTGATAACACTCAGCGAGTCTTTCAGTGTGTCAACTACGCCATTGGCCTTGTGCAGCTGATATACTGTAAGTACCGTATTATTCATCGGACAGTCAACACTGCTGCATGCGCTCACTATAAGGAAGATCACAGGTAATACACCCCAAATATGTCTTAATCGTCGTATGTTCATTATCTTCTTGTTATGATAAATGCTCCTCAATACGTACGGTCTCTGCTATCTGATAGTCGTTGCGACTTGATGATGAACGACTGATGAGGTCACCGATGAATCCAGCCAGGAAGAACTGCGTACCGATCACCATCATAGCCAGTGAGATATAGAAATAAGGGGATTCGGTAACCAGACGATGGGCGATGCCGTGTGACAATGCCCAGAGCTTGTCTACACCAATGATGATAGCCGCAATAAAACCAATGAAGAACATGATGGTGCCAAGGAAACCAAACACATGCATGGGCTTCTTACCGAAGGTAGAGAGGAACCACAAGGTAAGCAGGTCGAGATATCCGTTGACAAAGCGGTTCAGACCCATAAACTTGCTGGTGCCATACTTACGTGCCTGATGCTGCACTACCTTCTCTCCGATCTTGTCGAATCCGGCATTCTTGGCCAGATAGGGGATATAACGATGCATCTCGCCATACACCTCTATATTCTTCACCACCTCCTGACGATAAGCCTTCAGACCACAGTTGAAGTCGTGCAGGTTCTTGATACCGCTGATCTTCCTTGCCGTGGCATTGAAGAGTTTGGTGGGGATGGTCTTGGATATCGGATCATAGCGCTTCTGCTTGTATCCGGATACAAGATCATAACCTTCAACAGTAACCATATTATAGAGTGCAGGGATCTCATCGGGAGAGTCTTGCAGATCGGCATCCATGGTGATAACGACATCACCCTGTGCCTCTTTGAAGCCGCAATACAGGGCAGGACTCTTACCGTAGTTTCTTCTGAAACGGATGCCTTTTACCTCTTGGTGCTCTTTGCTAAGCTCACGGATTACCTTCCACGACTGGTCTGTACTGCCGTCGTTGACAAAGATCACCTCATAACTATAATGATGCTCGTCCATCACACGGGCAATCCATTTATACAATTCGGGAATCGACTCTTCCTCATTAAATAGAGGAACAACAACTGAAATATCCATATTCGTTTAATATTTATCTTTTTTGGGGTTGCGCCTCATCAGGATCGCAACAGGAATGCTTACAAAGGTTCCCATGATTACATTCATGGAGAAGAACTGCAGGGCGATCTCTATCGGTCGAAGAGCAGCGAGATTTTCCATGCCTATCTTCAGGTCTTCAGGTTTTATACCGTATACCTGCATCATCTCAATAAACTCTTTTGTCTGTGCGATGGTGCTGTATTGGTTCATCAGGTAACCGTGGTCAATGAACTGGAAGTAGACAAACTGTGCTCCGGCAAAAAGCAGGGAGGCGTACAGGTATGTCATGACACTATAGCCATAACCACGCACGAACGACATTTTACCATCCAATACCTCGTCGCGGAACTTCTTTAGCCGCAGGGCAGCAAATACCAGTGAGGCTGCACCGATAACAAATGATAAAAGTCCAAATATGGGATTGTAGAAGTTACCCACGAAACATGCGAAGCTGACAATCCAGAACAGCGCTGTGATAGCACCGTCAAAACGTGAGAAATCCTGTACTTGCTCTATTTCCTGATAAGTAGCCATATTCGGTGCAAAGTTACATAAAGTCAAGTGAAATGCCAAAGAAAAAGGCATCTTTTCTATAATTAAAGGTGCCTTTTCCTAGGAGCAGTAGTAACTTTTTCTTGTTAAAAAGATACTTATTATATGTGACTTTAGTTCGTAATAATCCTACTCTCCTGTATATTTACCTACAAAAAGGATGATACCAGTAGAGGATTCACGAATAAGATAGACAAAAGGTTTGGTGGCATGGAAGTTAGCCTTGGGTATCTCAATGAGGTCCATAGGACCGGCAGAGGTATCAAGGGCTTCAGCTACGGTAACAGCCGCTGCCTCAGATCCCTCTTCATTCACGGTTATCTTGGCTTTCTGTCGCATCTTACTGATGTATACATTATTATGCTCTTCACAAAGATTGGGTAGTTCAGACAGATCATTGGAGAACACACGCTGGATACCCATCTTCTTCAATACTCCGATGAGATCGCCAGGCAGTTCATCGGTATCTGACGAGGTGTCAAAGCGTGGCAGTTTCAGATCTACTTCATAGGGGCGTGCTTCTGCCATCGGATTATTGAGATAACCTGTTGACCATCCGTTGGCTGCTAATAAGGAGATGACATCATCCGTGGTCTTACCCTCGTTGGGCAGCATCACCGTCATCGTCCACATCCCGTTACCATAGGGGATATCCACTGCTGAGAAGATTTCGTTCTTTAAGTAACTGATGAGTACATTCTGGTGCATGATCGGTAGATTCGTTTTTCCCTTGGCTGTCGTGAACGCCTCTTTTTTCGTCATCTTCTTATCAAACTTAGAGGTCCAGTCTGCCTTGAAGTAGATGGCGTTGAGGAGGTAGGAGATGGCATCGGGATTCAACTTGTCTAAGATCTGGGATATCATGTTGTTTGTCTTATCCTTGCACCAGTTATTGATATGGTTGAGGGAGTTGTTTGAGGAGAAGTCGAGCGACTCTGCCTGTGCGTCGTAGTAGTTGCTCATATCTTGCTGAAACTGTTTTTTCAACGTATATCTCTTATTGGTAAAGATGGCATTGGCGATATTAAGGTTTACATCAGTATCTACTTTTGGAAGCTTGGTTATCAGTTGTTTACAGTATTCATTAACAGCCTGGATTCCTCCCTGATGGAAACCCAAGGTCTGTTCAATTTCTTCTTCTGTGGTTCCGGTAGCAGCATCGTTGATCATGCCCAGCACATACACGATGCTTAGGGGGGAATAGATCATGCTTTTGTCATTCTCCACACTCTCGTTAGCCGTCTTGAAAAAGTTCAGAGAAAAACCATTGTTGTCACTGGCGAATATCTTCTGACTAGCCGTTAGCTCTATTGGTTGAGGGGTAGACAGCATATTCACTGTTCTCTCATGTGTCGCTTCCTCTGCTGTGGAGCAAGAAAACAGCATGCCACACAGACAGATGATTCCAAATCCTAATAGTTTCTTTTTCATCATTTCCTATTTTATTTGTTTTCTCACTAAAACGACAAATCATCCAAACATTGCATGCAAAAGTGTTAAAGAAATAAAATTATTATCCTTACTCATGCAAGATTTACTTACTTTTGAATTGTTAAAGCAAAACATCAAAGATAGAATGGTCGAAAGACTCATCAGACGTATCAAGAAGCATGACAGGCAGGCGATGGCAGAACTCTACCAGCAATATGTAGAGTTGCTCTCATCTGTATGCTACCGTTATGTGCCTTCTGATGATGCGAAGGATGTGCTTCAGAATAGTTTTGTCAAGATCTTTACGGCCATTCCTACTTTCGACTATCAGGGTGATAAGGCGTTCTATACCTGGATGATCAAGATTGTGACCAACGAGGCGCTGGGCTTCCTGAAAGAGCGGAAGCGCCTTTCTTTCGTAGATATAAATGAATCAACATTTCAACAGGCAGCCGATGATCCACCGGTTGAGGGATTGTCGGCAGATGAGATTCATCAACTGGTTAGTCAACTGCCCGACGGTTACCGAACCGTGCTTAACCTATTTGTCTTTGAGGGGTATTCCCATCAGCAAATTGGTGAAATGCTGGGTATTAAGGCTGCTACCTCTGCTTCGCAGTTTCATCATGCGAAATGTATACTCGCTAAGAAAATAAAGAATTTAATGGAGAAAAAGAATGGGAAAAGATTGGAATGATATATTAAGACAGAAAATGGAGGGGCATCGTAAGAGTCCCCCGGATGGTTTGTGGGAGGGCATCCGTGAACAGATGGATGTTACCCCGATGGCCAAGTCCCGTCCATCGATCAATCGTCGATGGTACTACGGGGTGGCTGCAGCGATGATTGCCCTGGTGGGATTCTTTGCTGTCTACCATCCACAGCAGGAAGAGAAACCATCTTTGGCTGATGCTGTTCCGCAAGAGCCCGTTGGCAAAAAGACCGTAGAAACACCCGCAGGTGCTCCTCGTGAGGTCGCTTCATCAAATGCTTTGCAACCTGAAATGGCTGCATCTTCTCATAAATCGGTACAGTCAGGCAGTCCTGCTCTTCGTCATCAGGGTGGGGGAACACAAGTGACAGGAACGATTTCTGTTCCCCTGTTGGCTCAGGCGATGACTACACAACCTGATCAGGAAACGGCTATCGAGAAGAATCCAACTAAGGAATTGTCTAAGGAGGTGTTGGCGGATACAGCCCATGTGTTGACGGCAGCAGCCGATCAAGTATCGACAAACGATCAGAATCACCATCAACAAGAGGCGATGGTGCCTCGATATGATGCAATAGCATATGCTAATGATGCGCATCAAAGCAGATCAACATCATCTTCCGACAGGTGGTCGGTGGCCTTGAAAGCATCTGGTGGACTCCTTGCCGCCAATGCAACGGAACAGGAACTTCCTATCTATTATGATAATAGTATGCCGGGCAATACCTATTCAGATTATAACTCCATCAATCCTGAGAACAGCAGACCAAAGCGTATCCGTCCTTATCGGATGACGGAGTATGTGGCAGATCATCACCTGCCCATACGTATGGGAGTCAGCGTACAATATCGCTTGGATGATTATACGGCCTTGCAAAGCGGTATCAACTACACCTATTTATATTCTAAGTTCAGCGTGCCACTTTACGAGAATAGTGATTATGAGCAGAAACTGCGATATATCGGCATACCGTTTAGCGTTGCGCGACAGTTGTGGAATAAGAACCGTTTCTATCTGTATGCAGCGGCAGGTGTGATGCTGGAGAAATGTATCAATGATAAACCGTGGCAATGGTCTGTGAATGGAGCCTTAGGGGCAGAGTATCGCTTCACCCGTCAGGCAGGCTTCTATCTGGAGCCATCTATCGGTTATTATTTTAAAGACGGTACCTCGTTGGAGCATTATTACAGTGAACACCCGTGGGCGCCTGCTATTGAATTTGGATTACGTCTACATTTGAGGTAATAAGTGGGAAGGGGATATAAATACAAAAAAAAGTTAATATTGGCGGCGCTCTTGTTCGTTGTCGATTAATTGTATTACCTTTGCACCGTTGAATCTTTGACACATGGGCAAGTCTTACACGGCCAGCTCCCTTCGAATCCTCCAGGACGGGAACGTAGCAAAGGTAGTTGGTTGTAGCGGCGCGATGTGAGTAGCTTGCCC
>CADBSW010000151.1 GCA_902797505.1 uncultured Prevotellaceae bacterium
ATCGCCATCGAGCATAGAGAATACCTCTCGCTCATCAGCCACCTGCATGGCAGGGGCGTGGTCGTAACGATCACAGGCAATCACATACTGTCCGGCACGCTTTGCCGCAATGACAAACTCCTTGCCCAATTCTCCTGAGCCTAATAATAATATTTTCTTCATTGGCCTTTATATGTTAGCGGTCTTTATACATCTTCTCATAATACTGCTGGTAATCACCCGAGGTGACGTTATCCAACCAATCCTGGTTGTCGAGATACCAGCGGACGGTCTTCTCGATACCCTCCTCAAACTGCAGGCTGGGCTCCCAACCCAACTCTCTCTGTAACTTCGTGGAGTCGATAGCGTATCGCAGGTCATGACCGGCACGGTCGGTCACGAAGGTGATCAGATTCTGATCCTCTCCCTCTGCCCTACCCAGCAGACGGTCAACGGTATTGATAAGCACCTTGATCAAGTCGATATTCTTCCACTCATTGAAACCACCGATATTATAAGTCTCTGCAATCTTTCCCTGATGGAAGATCAGATCGATGGCACGTGCATGATCCTCTACATACAACCAGTCACGCACGTTCTCACCCTTGCCATATACAGGCAGCGGTTTACGATGACGGATATTGTTGATAAACAGCGGGATCAGCTTCTCGGGGAACTGATAGGGTCCGTAGTTGTTAGAGCAATTCGTCACGATGGTAGGCATACCATAGGTATCGTGGTAAGCACGCACGAAGTGGTCGCTGGCAGCCTTGGCTGCTGAGTACGGACTATGCGGATTATAACTCGTGGTCTCGAGGAAGAACTCCTTGCCATAGGCGTGATGCTGCTCAGAGGAGGCTGTCGTAGAGAAGGGAGGCTCTATGCCCTCGGGGTGTGTCAGCTCCAAGGCTCCATACACCTCATCGGTAGAGATATGGTAGAAGCGCTTTCCCTCGTATTTCTCGGGCAACGACTCCCAATAGAGTTTTGCCGCCTGCAACAACGAGAGAGTGCCCATCACATTGGTCTTGGCAAAGGTAAACGGATCCTTGATACTACGGTCTACATGACTCTCTGCTGCCAGATGGATGATGCCATCCACATGCTTGTCTTGCATCAACTGATAGAAAGCCTCGAAGTCACAGATATCCATCTTCACAAACTCATAGTTGGGTTTGTCTTCAATATCCTTCAGATTAGCCAGATTACCTGCATAAGTCAACTTATCCAGATTGATGATGTGATACTCGGGGTATTTGTTTACAAACAGACGCACCACATGGTTTCCTATAAATCCGGCTCCACCGGTAATGACGATTGTTCTCATATATTTTATTTTTGCTTTTTATTCAGATAATCACTAATCGGAACATATAATATTCCAAAGAATACCGCCTGTAATAATGCTTGAGTCCAATTGATTTCATCATTAAATATCAGGCACATCACAAGCCATATCACAAAAAAGAGAACTGCATGACAGGTCATTCTCTTTGCATAGCCAAAAATCGTTCCATTCATCTGTCTATTTCTTTATTCTTTTCTCCTAATGTAATAACTTCACAATCAGTAAATTTATTGCCTTCGATGGTTAATCTTACCAATGTTCTTTTCTGCTGCCATCCGGAGAGTCCTGCTGCCCCGGGGTTGATGTGCAGCAAACCGAGTGTCTTATCGTATTGCACCTTGAGGATATGCGAGTGTCCACTGATAAACAACTGCGGTGGATTGGCGTAGATCGCCCCCCGAATACTGGCATCGTATTTCCCGGGATAACCGCCGATATGTTTCATCAGCACCTCTATCTCCTCACAGCGCCAACGGAGAATCTCGGGGTACATCCGTCGTACATCCCCACCATCGATATTACCATGAACGGCTCTCAACGGACGGAAAGCAGCCAGTTTCTGCGCCACCTCCAACGAACCGATATCCCCGGCATGCCATATCTCGTCACAGGGTTCGAAATAGGTGAGGTATTTCTCATCCCAGTAGGCATGGGTATCACTGATGATTCCTATCTTCTTCATTCTTCTGCCGTATCGTGAAACCGTTCGATGCCATACCACTGGTTGACGAACTGCTCGATATAAGCGGCAGTGCCCTCAATGCCCAGTCGTGAGGAGTTGACACAGAGATCATAACTGTCGGCATAGCCCCACTTCTTCCCCGTGTAGTAATTATAATACGAAGAGCGCTTACCCTCGATCTTACTGATCATCTTACCGGCTGTCTCCTCATCACACCCCTGTCGCTCACAGATTCTTTTCAACCGGTCATCCAGGTTGGCGGTAATGAAGATATTCACCGTGTCATGACGGTCACGCAACACATAATCGGCACAGCGACCCACAAAGACGCACGATCCGGCATCGGCTGCCTTACGGATGGCAGCACACTGAAACTCGAAGAGTCGTTCCTGAGTGAAATCACTCGGATAGAAACTATTGTCGGAAAGATGGGCGGTATGCAGATGGAAGAGTGATCTGAGGAATCCCCGCTGCTCATCATTCTCTTCGAAGAAATGTGGGGAGAAACCGCTCTCCTGTGCAGCCAAGCTGAGCAGTTCCTTATCATAGAAAGAGGCATGGAAGGTATAGGCGAGCATCTTGGCTATCTCGACACCGCCGGCACCCAACTGTCTACCAACATTAATGATGACTTTCTTATTCTCCATTACTTAATGCTTTATGTTGTAGTTTGAACTTTTTCATATATCTGACCATCATCACAAAGGTGACAATGAAGGCTATCGTATCCGACAGAGGCAACGACCACCACACACCATCGACACCCCAGAATGGCGGAAGGATAACCAACAGCGGCAACAGGAACAGCATCTGTCGGGAGAGTGACAGGAAAATGCTGATCTTCGCCTTACCGATAGACTGGAAGAAATTGGTGACTACCGCCTGGAATCCGATCAACGGGAAGGCGATCATATTGATACGGATACCGTTGACTGCCATATCGATCAACTGCGGATCGGTGGTGAATAGTCGGGCACATGGATAGGGGGCAAACTCTCCCACTAACCATCCCACCACCATGATACAGGTAGCGGCGATGATAGAGAGGTTCAGCACACGCATCATTCGGTCGAAGCGCAGCGCTCCATAGTTATATCCCGCAATAGGTTGCATACCCTGGTTGATACCCATCACCACCATGAAGAAGATAAAACCGATACGGTTGGCGATGCCATAGGCACCTACGGCCAGATCGCCGCCATGATGCACCAGGGCTGTGTTGATGAAGATGACGATGATACACGAACAGGCATTCATCGAGAAGGGAGAGATACCGATGCCCAAGATATTCTTGATGATGGTGGAGTCGAGCTTATAGATGCCGCGCTTGAAATGGATCATCTCATTGGGATTGCTGAAGATCCATATCTGCCAACAGAGAGCGGTGATCTGCGACAATACCGTAGCCAATGCCGCTCCCTGGATACCTAACTTAAAGGTATAGATAAAGAGGGGGTCGAGCAAGGTGTTGAGCACCACGGTAAAGATGGTGGCATACATCGCCTGCTTGGGTTTCGAGGCAGCCCTCAGCATGGCGTTCATACCGAAATACAGATGGGTGAACACATTGCCCAACAGGATGATCACCATGTAGTCGCGGGCATAGGGAATAGTGTTCTCAGTAGCGCCGAAGAAATATAATATCGGATCGATGAATATCAAGCACAACGCTCCAAAGAGAATACCGGTGATGATCTTCAGCACGACGGCATTACCTAAGATCTTCTCGGCCGTGTCGTAGTCTTTCTGTCCTAACCTGACCGACAAGAGGGTGGATGCACCCACACCGATAGCTGCGCCGATAGCGCCCGACAGGTTCATGAAAGGAAAGGTGATGGCCAGTCCGGAGATAGCCATCGGTCCTACGCCCTGACCGATGAAGATACTATCCACCATATTATATAACGAACTGGCTACCATTGCCACGATAGCAGGAAGGGCATACTGCATCAGCAACTTTCCTACGGGTTGCGTACCCAGCTCTAATGTCGCTTTCTTATTATCCATTATTCTTCGATGTGTTATAAGACTTGCAAAATTAAGAAAAATAATCCATATCACGCTGTTTTTTTTGGTTTTTCCATAAAATAGCACTACTTTTGTAGTTCGTTATTCAATTTGTCGCAACAAACAATCATGAGAAAAATATTACTCCTATTCATCTGTGTCATCGCCGCGCTTGGTGCCAAGGCTGATGATAAGAATCCTTTAAAATATCCTGCGGGAAAACATGCCGTCTATCGTATCTACCTGAAAGATAAGAAGGATACGCCCTATTCGTTGAAGAAACCGTCGGCATACCTGTCGAAACGTGCCATTGCCCGCAGACAACAGCAGCATATCCAGGTTGACTCCACCGACCTGCCCGTTAACCCGGCGTATGTCAAGGCGATCATGTCCGACGACATTCAGGTGTTAGGATGCAGCAAATGGAATAACACGGTGGTTGTCATGACCAACAAAGAGAAGAAGATAGAGAAGCTTCGCACGTTGCCCTTTGTCAGCAATATCATCAAGGTATGGGATGAGCCCAAGAACGGCAACGAGACAGCCAAGCGTGACTCGCTACGTCCGATGGAACGTGAGAAAGAGTCCAAGGACTACTACGGCTATGCACAAGATCAGACGGTGATGCTCCATGGTGATCAGTTGCATGAGATGGGCTTCAAGGGCAGAGGCATGATGATTGCCGTGCTCGACGGCGGTTTCATGAATGTGGATACCATCCCGGCATTCCAAAAGAGTCATATCATCGGTGCACGTGACTTTGTCCGTGACCGTCAAGCCAATGTTTTCGAACAGCTGGACCACGGCACGAAGGTGCTGTCACTCATGGCCACCAATATGCCGCATCTCTATGTAGGCGCCGCCCCGGAAGCATCCTACTGGTTGTTGCGTAGCGAGGACGGACCGACAGAGTCGATGGCAGAGGAAGACTATTGGGCCATGGCCGTGGAGTTTGCCGACTCAGTAGGTTGTGATGTCGTCAACAGTTCGTTAGGCTATCATGCCTACGATGATAAGAGCACCAACTACCGTTATCGTGATCTCACCGGAAAGGTATCACTGATATCACGCACTGCCTCGATGCTGGCCGATAAAGGGATGGTGCATGTCAACAGCGGCGGTAACAGTGGCATGGGATCCTGGAAGAAGATCGGTGTGCCTGCCGATGCCTCGGATATCTTAGCCGTTGGCGCCACCAATCAAGAACGGCTCAACGCGCCTTACAGTTCGGTAGGTCCTACTGCCGACGGCCGTATAAAACCGGATATCGTAGCCTTAGGCAATCCCTGGTTGATCAGCGGCAAAGGAATGATGACCATCAGTCAGGGTACTTCCTTCGCTGCCCCTCAGATCTGCGGATGGGTAGCGTGTCTGTGGCAGGCGCTGCCCAATAAGACAGCCCATGAGATCCTCGACCTTGTCAGGATGTCGGGCGACAATACCGAATATCCCGATAATATCTTCGGCTATGGCATGCCCGACTTCTATAAGGCCTACCAAATGGGGAAAGGAGAAACCGAATAAAATCTCGCAATCTCGTAATCTCATAATCTCATGATCTCGTAATCTCGTGATCTCGTAATCTCGTGATCTCGACAAAATAATAATCAATGAAAAAAGCCCTCTCCCTCTATGAGTTGAACCAGTTGGTTCGTGAGACCATCGAACTGTCGATGCCCGATGAGTATTGGGTAGAGGCAGAGTTGTCTGAAGTGCGTGAGGTGCGCGGCCATTGCTACATGCAACTCATCCAGAAAGACGACCGGTCGAACACGCCCATTGCCCAAGCCAGTGCCCGTTGCTGGAAAAACACATGGATGGGCATACGACCGACATTCGAAAGGATCACCAGACAGCAGATGCACGCCGGACTGAAAGTGCTCCTTCGGGTATATCCGCAGTTTCACGAGGCATACGGTTTCTCATGGATCGTCACGGATATCGACCCCACCTATACGATGGGTGACATGATGCGCAAGCGACAGGAGATCATCCGCACACTAAAAGAAGAAGGGGTCTTAGACCTGCAGAAATCACTCACCCTCCCGATGTTCTGTCAACATATCGCCGTGATCTCCAGTCAGAATGCGGCAGGCTATGGTGACTTCGTCAACCAACTGGAGAACAATGAGTATCACTTCCGTTTTCAGACCCGGCTCTTTCCTGCTATCATGCAGGGAGAACAGGTGGAGGAGAGCATCATCAAGGCCCTGGATACGATCTATGCGCTGAATCACAAACGACTCAACGGGGATTCTGATGAAGCACCCTTCGACTGCGTCGTGATCATCCGCGGTGGTGGAGCAACAGCCGACCTATCCGGCTTCGACACCCTGGCATTGGCAGAGAATGTGGCCAACTTCCCGTTGCCGATCATCACCGGTATCGGTCATGAACGGGATGAGAGTATATTAGATATGATCTCACACACCCGTGTGAAGACACCCACGGCGGCAGCGGCCTTCCTCATCAGTCAACTCAAGATGGTGTACGATCACCTGAATGAGATGCAGCAGGACATATACAGCGCTATCTCCATGCGCATGGAAAGAGAGCAGGCACGCATCAACCGGTTGTCTAACAAGATGACCATCCTATTCTCAGGTGTCAAATCACGGCAAGAAAATATCCTGCAGCATTACACCCATCGCATTGCCTCGGCACTCGACAGATTCTTCATCAAAGAGAGAAACAGACACGAGAGGATGGAAAAGATGCTGCGACCCTATGCCGAGAAGAAGATGATCAGCGAGGGATACCGCCTGCAACTGCTCGAACAACGGATAGAGGCAGTCAACCCGGAGCATATCCTCCGCAGGGGATATAGCATCACGCTACACAACGGGAAGGCCCTGAAGGATATCAATACGGTGAAGAAGGGTGACCAAATAGAGACCCGCCTGAGCAACGGCACCATCCACTCTATTGTAGAATAATCCTCGGGGACTGGCTCTATAATGTGCCTGTCCCCGCATACGAAAACACTCGGGGACTGGCTCTGCAATGTGCCTGTCCCCGCCTATAAAAAACAACAAGATATGGAACAACAAGTAAAATACGAAGAGGCCATGCGCCAACTGGAGGAGATCGTTGAGAAAATAGAGAACAACGAACTCGATATCGATCAGCTGACTTCCCAGTTGAAGAAGGCAAAAGAGCTCATCACGCTCTGTAAGGATAAACTGGTAAAAACCGATGAGGAACTCAAAAAGATCCTCGAGGAATAATTTACAGTTCATAGTTCATAGTTCAAAGTTAGCAACATGATTCTGCCGGAAGGATTTATAAAGACAACGGCCCCATTGATGGGCTCACAACGATGGCAACGATTCCTGGACAGTCTCTCGGAAGAACGCCCCGTGAGCATCCATCTCAACCCCGTGAAGGCCACACACATGAATATCCACCCAGAGATACTCGACACACAGGTGCCCTGGTGCCCCAACGGCTATTACCTCAAACAGCGACCAGCCTTCACCTTCGATCCACTCTGGCATGCCGGACTCTATTACGTGCAAGAGGCGGCATCGATGTTCATCAGCGAAGTCATCCGGCAACATATCACACAACCGGTCACCGCCTTAGACCTCTGTGCTGCCCCAGGAGGAAAGTCCCTGTTGCTACGCGAGACCCTTCCGCAAGACAGTCTGCTGTTCTCCAACGAACCCATGCGACACCGGGCCAATATCCTGGTAGAGAATATCCAGAAACAAGGACATCCCGATGTGATCGTCACCAATAACTATGCGAAGGATTATCGCAAGGCAGGACTGCTCTTTGATGTCATCCTTACCGACATGCCCTGCTCCGGAGAGGGAATGTTCCGCAAAGAACCCGAGGCCGTACAACAGTGGAGTACCCAACTGACAGACCAGTGTGCCCAACTGCAAAGGGAGATTCTCGATGACATCTGGCCCTGTCTGAGACAGGGAGGTATTCTTATCTATAGCACCTGCACCTTCAACCCGAAAGAGAACGAGGAGAATATCCGTTATATCCTCGACCACTACGAGGCAGAGATCCTTTCTGTAGAGGTATCTGGCGCATGGGGCATCACCCCCTCGTTATCCGAGCAACTCCCCCACCCCGTTTACCGCTTTATCCCAGGCAGTACCCGTAGCGAAGGACTCTTCATGGCTGTCGTGCGAAAGACAGTTGGTGAGGAGGTTACGAGGAAGAAAGACAAAAAACATCATAAGACGGAGAAGCGAAAGACTGACGCACCACGATGGATCGAGCACCAGGAAGACTATCTGATGCAGTGGAAAGAAGAGCAGCTCATAGCCGTCTCCAAACGGTGGGCAGATACCTACCAGTTAGCAGAACAAAACCTGAGAGTGCTGCATGCAGGCATACCCATGGCCACCGTCAAGGGCAAAGACCTGATCCCATCCCATGCCCTGGCACTCTCCACGGCACTCTGCCAAGAAGCCTTTCCCCATATTGATGTGGATATCCTTACCGCCTTGCAATATCTCAGGAAAGAGACGATCACCCTACCCCCCGATATGCCTAAGGGCTTCGTGCTCATCACCTATCGGCAGCATCCCATCGGCTTCGTGAAGAACCTCGGTAACCGCACCAACAACCTCTACCCCATGGAGTGGAAGATCAAGAGCGGCCACCTGCCGGACATTCTCCCCGAGGTACTGGTCTAAAGAGCAATATATCAAAAAGAAACCGATGCCCTATTACAGCGCATCGGTTTCTTGCATTAACAATCGTTTCCGTTATTTCGCATCACGAACGTAGCGGACACTGAGCCAACGATTTTGTGTGGTACTACTCGTACGTTCCACCTCATTCAGATAGGGCATAATGCGGCGACAATATACACACTGCATTTCGTAGGCCTTATCAACGGTAGATGAC
>CADBSW010000152.1 GCA_902797505.1 uncultured Prevotellaceae bacterium
AATGATATAGTCATCCTCCTTAATAATCTCATTATTCCAGAGCATATGGTTAGCGCCATTACGTTTGTAGGTGAAGAACATCTGTCCCTCTCCGAACAACTCACGACGGTACTCGTTGATTATCTCCTCACGTGCCTGTTCCAGCGTCTCAAACGGTGTATAGAGCGTGAAAGAGCAAGCCGCCATGTAAGTATCATAGAGTGACTGCACTTCTGGCAACGAGTTGCTGGTCTCCATGGCGATGAGATACATCTCTGAGAGGCGCAGCATCGGGATAATCTGCAGTTTGGTCACCAGGACATTTGAACCACTGTTCTTGCTCTCATCATACCAGTATTTCTTCAGGGTTGGAGCCACTCTGCTGGAAACATCTTTTGCCAGACGGTTCCACTCGTTCAGATAACGGTTGTGAGAAGCAGTGGCACCGGGTATGGAAGCATACAACTCATTCAGCATATCGTTGGTGATTGAGTAGTAGTAGTCGCGTACCTGTTTGTCCAGTCCTCCAAGAAGTACCTGGTTAGCATAGTCGTTTACATTGTACTTACTCAGATAGAACAGACATTCTGATGGCAGACCATTATAGCCATTCTGTAAGTCGCTGATACCGCTGAGTGTGATGAGCGGTTGACCATCAGCACCCTTGGCATTGATAATCTCCATAGCGATGGTGTGTGCATCGGTTGTCTTACCCATATAGAGTGCCATACGGGCATGGAGCGCACGTACTGCCCAGTAATTCAGTCGTGACTGACGATAATACATGAAATCATCTTCCACCTTATTGCCCGGACTGTTCAACGTTGTAAAGGTTGATCCAAAGATAGGATCACTCTCTTTCAGGAGGTTTTCTGCCTGCTGGATGTCTTGCTCCAAACGGTTCACATATTCGTTATAGTCGTAGTAAGCAGGCATCTCGTTGATGGCTGTCGTATAAGAATATGGCAGCTTCACTGTTTTTGTTCCACCCTGTGGCATCTGTCCGAAGAGTCGCAGCAAGTCAAACTGGCAATAGGCACGAATGGCATAGGCCTCACCCTTAATCATGTCACGGGCTTTGGCATCAGCAATATTACCGCCATTCTCTTCAAGGTTCTTCAATATCACATTGGCAGTTGTTATCACGGTGAACGCACTGGCATAGATATTCTTAAAGGCAGCTAAAGGTTCATCTTTTGTATAGTCGTGCACAGAGAGATAATATTTCGCCGGGTCACCAGTTTCTGTAGCAGGATACCACAGATCAGCCAAGCATTCAATATCTGTCATGGTCATACGCTGACCGTAAAGATCGGTAGCACCCATCTTCATATAACAGCCTGTCAGGGCATCACGGAATCCTTTGTAGGTTTCAAACTGGTCTTGCTCTTTCTCTATATTCTCACCACGGACATCAAGCCAGTCATCGCATGATGTCAGGAAGCAGCAAGCAAGTAGTAAGAGGCAAAGGATTCGTCCTGTAGCCTGTATCTTTTTATTATTTGTACTCATAATTTTCATTTTTCAATTATCAATTATCAATTAGAATAAGAGCTTAACACTTGCCTGGATATTACGGGCAAAAGGATAGCTTGTTCCTCGCTCCATACGGATACTGCCCCAATGTACAAGATCATTCATATTGATGGCAAAGATAGCCGACTGTAGTTTCAGATGGTTCTTCAGCCAATCAGTATGCAGCTTATACTGCAGACTGACGCTCTGCAGTTCGAGCACGTTATTGTCCATCACATAACGAGAGGATGCCTTTGATGTTGTTGCGCCCAATTTACGGAAGAATACCACGTCACCCTCTTGGAACCAACGACTGGTAAGCACTCGTTCATCAACGTTTCTTTGCAAAAGTGTATTCAGCGTAACCTCTACACGGTCGCGTAAGGTGGAGTTATACATCTTTCCTCCCCAGTAGTAGCCGAAAGAGGCATTCAGCGTGAAGTCTTTCCACTGTACCATCGTATTCAGGTTACCACGGTATTTGGGATCGGCACTACCGCAATACACCTTATTAGACTCCTTCCACACATCCGTGAAGTTACCATCTTTGTCAAGATAGAGCTCTTTACCTGTACTTGGGTCGATACCCAGTGAACGTACGGCATAGATCGCATTTTGCGGATAACCCTCATAGAAAAGGTTCTGAATACCTGTGCCTGTATCAGAATACTGATCGATAGCATCACTCATCATGAAGGCTTCAGTCTGATCCTTGATAGCCTGTGACAGTTTGGTAATCTCATTATGGTTATATACCAACTGGCCACCGATCAACCAGTTAAACTGATGTGCACGGTCGCGGATAGCATATACCTGGAGTGAAGCCTCCCAACCATTGTTTCTCACCTCACCGATATTTGCTCTGTAAGACGGGAATCCCATGGAGAGTGGCATATCCATCGAAGAAAGCAGGTTGTTGGTGTTCTTGATATAATATTCGAACGTACCCTTGATGCGGTTGTCCCACAAGCCAAATTCTGTTCCTACGTTAAATTCCTTGGTGAGCTGCCAGGTCAGGTCGGGGTTACCCAATCCACCCAGTTCAGCACCGGTCCAGTTCATATAACGGTTGTCGGTAACATAATTAAAATAGGTATAGGCATCTGTCTCCAAGGCTCCTGATGCAGCACCCGTCTCTCCATAACTGGCTTTCAGGCGCAGCATATTAATAACTTTATTGCCTCTTAAGAATGCCTCGTTGTGCAGGTTCCATCCGATACCACCACTATAGAAAGATGAGTATTTCTTATCACTGCCGTAGGTGGAGTTACCGTCGATACGGTAGGAGAAATCCACATAGTACTTACCGCCATAGGTATAGTTCACGTTACCGGTCAAGCCGAACATACGCGTCTTGGTGTTACTACCGTAAGGCATCTCGTTTTGCGCATACATACGGGCATTGCCGATCTTTGCCTGTGCATCGTTGGAGATACCCTCAAAGGCCGCGGTAAACCCGTCGTAGTTGTTTTGGCGCATCGACCAGTTGGCACCCACATACAGAGAATGCACGTCCTTAAATACCTTATTGTATGAAAGTGTAACGTCTGCATTGTAAGAGAATGATTTTCCACTTGTATAACGGTAATAGCCACGACGGAGGAAACCTTCACCGGTAGTATATTGGCCAGAAGTGTCATTCTGGTAATAAGTATCTTCGGGTGAACGGAAGAAATTCGTCTCACTGTCGTTCTTGGAGATACCCAACTGTCCGCGCAACGTGAGTTCAGGTAGTATCTGCCAATCAACGGCAAAATTATTGGTCAACTCTTGATAGCCCGACTTATTGAAGCTGCCAAGGGTAGCATTATAGAGGGGATTCTCAACCATGCCTCTGAAACGCATATATGTATCGAAGAACTTCTGGAGGTTTCCCTCTTCATCGTATGGGGCATAGTATGGCTGCATATTCACATAATCGCTGAATGTGCCGTAAGGACTCTCTTTGGAGTTGTTGATACCAACAGAAGTGTAGTTGCGGAAAGTAAGGTTCTTGAAGGTATACAACAAGGTGATACCACCGTTGAAGATCCTACGGTTACTACCTTTCATAGCTCCCTCTGTATCTTTCCACTGTGCGTCGGCAGCCCAACGGAACTCTTTACTACCACCCTCTACACGCAGGTTGTAGCGCTGTCCTACCCCAGTACGCAACGGTTTTGACAACCAGTCGGTATCCACACCGCGCAACACATCATAAAGGCGTTTGTTATAGGCATCCTTATAATAGAAATCGAAGTTGCTCATACTATCATCAATGCCATAGGGATAGTCGAAGAGTCCAGCCTTGCGCTCCAACTCCAACTTGTCAGCAGCATTCAACAGATGATAACTGGTCAGATCGGGCACCTCCAAGGCAAGACCAGCCTCTACATTAACTCTCAGTTTTCCGGGTTCTGGTTGCTTGGATACGACAACGATGACACCGTTGGCACCACGTGAACCATAGATGGCGGTGGCTGCGGCATCCTTCAAAATATTGATACTCTCAATCTCTTCATCATTGTAGTCCATCAGCTTTGTCAATGAGATCTCAAAACCATCCATGATGATGAGCGGTGTATTGGGATTGCTCGACTGTCCGGCATTAAACTCCTCCACGCTCATAGGCAGTGAGGATGTACCACGGATATTAATATTCGGTAGGTTGTTCGGGTTAGAACCATTCAGGTTGTCGATACCGAAGTTGATAGATGCATCCACGTTCTTCAATGTCTGCAACAGGTTCTGTCCACGGAACTGCTCCAGCTGCTCTTTGTCAATGGTTGACACCGATCCGGTATAACTCTCTCTCGCTTTGCGGAAGATACCGGTAACCACCACCTCACCAAGGGCCTTGGCATCTTCTTTCATCACGACCTTCATGCCCTGACGCAATGGAACAGTAACAGTCTGCATACCCACATAACTGATCTGAACCAGAACCTGACCGGAAAAGGAATAGTCAAAAGAGAAAGCTCCGTTGAGATCAGTCACCGTAATGACATTCTGAGTTATGCCATCACCAACCACCTTTACCTGAGCACCGATCACAGGCTCGTTATTCTCATCCACAACATATCCGCCATAGGTACGTCTTGATGTAGAACTCTGCTGTCTGTTATCAGACTTCAGGGTGACGTTGATAAACTTACCGTTAACCTTATACTCCAGGGGAGTATTCTTCAGAGCAAAGTCAACAATCTCCAAGACAGAGGCATTCTGCATCTTGCCCGTCACCTTGTATTTATTCACATCGTCATACGTGAACAAGAACTTGTAGGTGGAAGATTGTTCCAGTCGCAGGAACACCTGCGGAAGAGTTTCGTTATCAAACGACATCGTCAGCTTCGCACCTGCGTTTTGCGCATGCAGCGGCAAAGCCGTTATCGCCATAACGAGCATCAACATGAAAACCAATTTCTTTCTCATAAACTTGTATTTAGGTTATTATAAATTGTTTTGTCGTAATTCAGCAATAATACGAAGAACTACAAAAAAAGGTTACGATTTTAACAAAAAACATTAAAAAAAGAATTCCTTCATCATAATTTATTACATAATGAATTAATAATCAACATAATTTAGTAATTTTGCAACAGCTATGGGAGAGGTCGAATTATTTAACCAACTTTTCAGGCAATATTACCAGCCACTGCTCTTCTTCGCCATGCAGTATATCGCTGATGAAGAGGAGTGCCACGACATTGTCAATGGCGTGTTTGAAGAGGTATGGCGACATATCGACCAGATAGACCACTCCACAGCAAAATCCTTCCTTTATGCCAGTGTACGCAACCGTTGTATCGACTATGTACGCAGAATGAAGCTCCGGCAACAATATGTGGAGTTCACCGAACTGATGAGTGAACGATATATCCAGGCGGATGAACAGATAGAGCAACAAGATATCAAGAAACGAATCAGCGAAATATTCAATGCCCTGAAGCCACCCACCAAAGAAATCCTCGAGGCTTGCTACATCCAAGGTAAGAAATATAAAGAGGTGGCAGAAGAGATGAAGATCAGTATCAGCACGGTGAAAAAACACATGGTGAGGGCACTGAAGATTTTAAGAGATTTAAAAAATGCTAAATCCGTAACCTAAAACAAGAGTTCTTCGTATCAGTAATAAAAATAATGGAGCAGACAGATAACATAATGGAAAAAGCCATCGATATCGTCGACGCCGGCACAGAGTTGACAGAAGAGCAACTCCATGACTTGCGGCAAGACAGTCATCTGATGGAAGACGTTCAGGACATCCTGAATGTCAAAACCGCTATGCGTATGTCTGACGTAGATGTAGAAGAGCGTCTGCAGCAGTTCCACCAGCGGATGAACAAGGAGATTCCCATGAAGAAATCCTTCCTCTCTGCACGTATATATAAGGTGATGCTTGCCGCCGCAGTCTTTGTCGGTCTGTTGATGGTACTCAATATCTGGAAGGGTAAGGACCAATCCATAGAGAAGCAGTTGGCCGAGAATATCGTCTTCACCGCTGATGATATGCAGGATGGCATCAGTCTGACCAACGAGAAAGGTGAGCAGATAGCCCTGAGTCCAAATACGAAGCAAAACTCCGCTATTACACTGGATGATTTCCGTAATATCTTCGCTGACAAGAAGAACATCGAGAGTGTGACGCTGAACGTGCCTTATGGTAAATCAGCTGCCGTCACACTGCCCGACGGTAGTACCGCTTATCTGCATCCGGGAAGTAAAGTGATCTTCCCCACAGCCTTCGTAGGTAAGGAACGTGTGGTGATGCTTGAGGGTCGTGCTTATTTCAAGGTGGCGAAAGATGCTGAGCATCCTTTCATCGTGATGGCTGGCGATGCACAGACTACGGTATTGGGAACAGAATTTGATATCAACACTAACAGTGGTGAGATTACCCTGATCAACGGAAGTATCAAGGTGGATATTGATAATCTGAACAAGAGTATCGTACTCACTCCGCACCAACAGGTGAAATACGATGTGAAGTCTTCCGCATTCGATGTCGCCCAGGTGGATATAGTACCTTACGAGTATTGGCGTGACGGTTATCTCTATTTCGACAATGTGGAGTTGAAAGAGATCATGGAGGCCATCGGTAAGAACTTCAATATGACCGTTGAGTTCCGCAACCATGATGCCCTGCACTATAAGATGCGCTTCATCGCTGAGCGCAACAATGGTGTACAAGCCGCTGTCGACATGATGAATATGATGAAGAAGGCCAATGTCAGCATCCGGGGTAACAAGATTATTGTGGAATAGTATTACCTTTTTTTGTTAGATTAACAAGCAAACAAATCTTGTTCTCCTTTTTTTGTACATTTGGCTTCACCGAAGATACTCTCGTTCGGCAAAAAAATAAATGAATTAATTTTGTTTTGCGCTCACTTATCCGTACCTTTGCAAAAAATAACAATCACATGAAAATAGGTATTATCGTTGCCATGGAGAAGGAGTTCAAACAACTCATGAGTCTTCTCGAGGAGCAACACGCAGAGCAGTATAACGGCAAGCATTTCGTTTTAGGACAGTTAGATCATCATGAACTCATCATGATGCAGTGTGGTATCGGTAAGGTAAACGCTGCCATCGGTGCCGTAGAACTGATCAACCACTATCACCCTGAGCTGGTTATCTCCACAGGTGTGGCCGGAGGAGCTGATGTAACGATGAATGTTACCGAGGTGGTGGTGAGCACAGAGTGTGTATACCACGACTGTTACTGCGGCAGCGAAGTTGAGCGCGGACAACTGCTCGGACTCCCTCCTACCTTCAAGTCACCTAAGGATCTGGTGCAGTTAGCATTATCCCTCAATGAGCAAGGGATGGCAGACATGCCGAAGATCCACAGTGGACAGATCGTTACTGGCGACTGGTTTGTAGACGACCGTGAGAAGATGCAGAGTATCCTTGATGTTTTTCCACAAGCTAAAGCCGTTGACATGGAGAGTTGTGCCATCGCTCACACCTGTCACCTCTACTCCACCCCATTTATCTCTTTCCGCATCATCAGTGATATCCCGTTGAAAGATGATAAGGCGGCTCAGTATTTCGATTTCTGGGCACGCATGGCAGAGGGATCGTTCAACGTGACCCGCCATTTCCTGCAACAAATCAAATAAATTATTTTCGTAATTGCCAAAAGGCTACGGCAGCGGCAGCCGCTACATTCAGAGAATCTACCTGATGTGACATCGGTATCCTCACGACATAATCGGCTTCTGCTATTGCCGCATGGGGTAATCCGTCACCTTCTGTTCCCATGATGATTGCCAAACGAGGTTCCTGTTGTAAAACAGGGTCATCAAGAGAAATGGAATCATCACTTAGTGCCATGGCAGCTGTACGGAACCCTAACTCATGAAGGCTTTGCAGTGGCTCATCGATCCACGTCCATGGCACTAAGAAGACAGAGCCCATCGATACCCGCACAGCCCTACGGTTCAGAGGATCACACGAATCGGGTGTCAACAAAACTGCATCAATACCCAAGGCTGCAGCCGAACGGAAGATCGCTCCTATATTCGTAGTATCCACCACACCCTTGATCACCACAATACGTTGGGCATCCCCGCATACCTGTTCCACGGATGGCATTACCGGACGACGGAAAGCACAGAGTACGCCACGAGTCAAAGTATAACCGGTGAGTGCTGCCAACACCTGTCGTTCACCAGTATATACCGGTATGTCTCCACAACGGCTGATAATCTCACTGGCATCGCCCGTGATATGTTTACGCTCACATAGTAAAGCGATCGGTTCACAACCAGCATCAAGCGCTACCTTAATTACCTTCGGACTCTCTGCAATAAAGATACCTTTGTCGGGTTCCAATCGATTACGCAACTGATGTTCGGTCAAAGAACTGAACATCACCACCCGCGGATCATCAATAGATGTTATCTCGATCATACTAATGGAAAATGAATAATTATTAATGTTTAATTATTAATTATCAATTTCTTAAACAGTACCGTTTGAATCCCCCCTCTCGATACCATATACACGATAAAGGCCATCCACAACCCGTGGTTCTGCCAGTGCGGGAAACAGAGGTAATACGTGAGGAAGAAGAGGATGGCAGCAATCAACGAACTGATCAGCATCTCCCTACTGGCGGTGATGCCGATGAACACACCATCCCAGATGAAGGCACCGATGCTACATATGGGTATCAGATACGCCCAGAAGACATAATCACTGCTCGCCGCCACCACACTGGGTTCATCGGTGAGCAATCCCAAGAACGGTTTTCCACCTATTATATATATAAGGGTGAAGAGCAACGTACAACAGGCACCCCACACAAAACAATGCTTCACCGTCTCCATGAATGCCGGTCGGTTGCCTGCTCCATAGTATTTCCCGCTCATCGCCTCCGCGGCGTTGGCAAAACCGTCCATCACATAACTCACCAAGAGGTACAACTGCATCAACAGGGTGTTTACAGCAAGGATGATTTCCCCCTGCCA
>CADBSW010000153.1 GCA_902797505.1 uncultured Prevotellaceae bacterium
GCAATAAAATGCGAGGATTGAGTTCGGCGCCGAAGGCGGTGCGAGGACTTGTTTGAGCGAAGCGAGTCCCGCAGCACAGAACGAAGACTCGACATTTTATCTAACCTGAAGCGTGCAACATGGTCTCTCTTGAAGACTAATAGGTATAAACATTTTAAATACCCTGCATTATAGCCGCCCCTGTCAGGGGCTCTAAATCTCTGGCGGTACAGAGAAAAAGAACATAAAAAGTCTATTTACACAGAAGATCCCGGGTCAAACCCGCGATGACGGGCACGCCCACAATGCTTCACAATAAGCATTTGATCACTATTTGATGGCAAAAAAGTGATAAAAAACAAGGAAAAGTATCACTTTTTGGAGGAGAAAATGATACTTTTCCTGTGGTGTTTAGTCACTAAAGACTATGCGTTTATTTCTTAAGATACGTTGCCAGCGGCGAACCGATAGCACGCAGTCCCTTGGCCACGCTACGGGCGTTCATCTGAGCACCGGCCTTGGAGGTGTGGGTGTGGTCGTGATTGAAGTACTTAGACGCTCTCTTCTTACTCTTGGCAGCATCCTTGGAGGCGAACTTCTTGTCGAGGAAATCGGCGGAGATGTTGTGCACATCGACAAATTCCACTCCAGTAGCCTCTACCACCTCACGATACCACTTGCCATAGGTGTCGTTGCGGCGCTCAACCTTACCACCGGGCCACTCATTACGCGGGGTGAGCGACAGCAGGATAGGGGTGGCACCCTTCTCACGGGCATCATCGATCATCTTACGGAGATACCAACCGAAACTGTAGACCAGTTCGTATCTTCCGTCTTTCTCCATCTTATAGACATGACAGGTGTCTTTCGTGGATGCGATGACACCACGCTCCTTGGGGTCGGTGACAGAACAGATATCGTTGTGACCGAACTGGATCAGAACGTAGTCGCCGGGCTGCAGACTGTTGTACACCTTCTCCCAACGACCCTCACGGATAAAGCTGCGGGTAGAGCGGCCCGCCTTAGCCTGGTTGCTCCACGTGATCTTCGTATCGTCGAAGATGAGTCCTGCCTGAGAGCCCCATCCCCACATACCGTTATCGTCGCTGTCGTTGTTCTTCACGGTAGAATCGCCGGTGATGAAGACCACAGGCTTGCCGGGTTGACGGTTAACATCGCAGACCGGGCGGGCTACATTCATCATCATCTCCTGGAGAGGTTTGAGCAGGGGGTGATGGGAGGCGAAGAGACCTTCTGCGGCGCTTCGGGCATTCAGTTCTGCACCAAACTGACTGGTATGGATATGGTCGCCATGGAAATGGTATTTCTTCTTCCAGGTGCTGAAGGTATCTATCTGCTGACCGCTGATCTCATTCAGGTCGACGAAGGGTACACCCTCGATGGCGGCAACATAGGCAGCCCACTGGGTATGCGGCTTGCGGATGACACGTCCTTGCTCGTCGTAGGCATCACGGGGCGTGAGCGACATGAGGATAGGGTGGGCCCCACGACTGCGTATCTCATCGATATACCTGCGCAGGTAGGTACCATAGCTATAGACGGTATCGTTGATGTGCTTGCGCTCGTTGAAGCCTGTTACCAGCGTGTCGGGGTCAACACCGGGGATCACACCCCTGGCGCGCTTGGCATCGAAGAAGTCGGCCGAGTCGTTATGTCCGATAGAGACGATCACCCAGTCGCCTGCCTTCAGGGCATCCCTCACGGCGGGCCACAGGTCGGTATAGAAAGTACGGGTGGACATGCCTCCTAAGGCCTGGTTCTCCACGGAGATGCGCCGCCCGTCGAAATACTTGTTGAAGAAATATCCCCATCCCCACTGGCCGTTGTTGCCATTGCCGAGGGTGCCGTTGCGCATGGTGGAATTGCCGATCAGGAAGAGTACGGGGTTGTTGCCCTGACGGGTGGTTCCGGGTGCAGGACGTGACATCAATGCCTTGCCGATAGAGTCGGGTGTGTTGTCGATAACCTTCTCTGTAACCTGTGCGTTGGTGACAGTTGCGCAGGCTGTCAGTAAAAGAATAGATAATAGTTTTCTCATATGGTTTTTATTTTTTTGCAAAGGTACGAATAATTATCTAACTGACGATGGCTGAAAGCATGATGTTTTTGTCAGATGCAAAGGGATAATCGGTCATTTGACACTTAGACCGTTGATAATCGACGGAAAATCGTTATTTTTGCAGTCAGTAAAACGATTGAATAAGGAATGAAAAGAATTATATTGTTGTTGGTCCTGACCATCTCGATGAGTGCCATGGCCTCGTCGGTGTATAACGTGAAGGACTATGGTGCCAAGGGTGACGGCAAGGCACTTGACCATATCGCCATCAACAAGGCCATCGAGGCTGCAGCCCAGCAAGGCGGCGGACAGGTGCTTCTGCCGCAGGGTGTGTATCTCTGTGGCAGTATCCGACTGAAGAGTCATATCGACCTGCACCTGATGCCGGGAGCCAAGATCCTGGCGGCACCTGCAGAGATGAAGGTCTATGATGAGAGTGAGGTGTTCGGCGCACCCGAATACCAGGATGGAGGACATACCTATTTCCATAATTCGTTGATCTGGGCTGAAGGACAGCAGGACATCAGCATCAGCGGCTATGGGGTGATAGACGGTGAAGGACTGACACGCCATGACACCGAGCGGGCCGGTAACGTACAGGGCGGATCGATAGGCACCGGCGACAAGGCCATCGCCCTGAAACAATGCCGGAACATCACCATCCGTGATATCACCATCTTTCGGGGTGGGCATTTCGCCATTATCATCACGGGATGTGAGATCGGCACGATCGATAATGTGACGATCGATACCAACCGCGACGGCATCGACATCGACTGTTGTAAGTATATCACCGTGAGCAATACGAAGGTGAACACCCCCCATGACGACGCCATCGTGCTGAAGAGCTCGTACGCCCTGAAAAAACCGGTGCTCTGCGAGCATATCCTCATCACCAACTGTATCGTGACGGGGTATAAGTTGGGCACGTTCCTCGACGGTACGTATGTGCCGGAAAAGGTGAACTGGGTGTGCGGACGTATCAAACTGGGTACCGAGTCGAACGGCGGCTACCGTAATATCACCATCTCCAACTGCACCTGTATGTGGAGTAGCGGACTGGCCTTCGAGGTGGTAGACCAGGGAAAGATGGAGAATATCGTGGTGGATAACATCTCGCTGAGTCATGTGCATCACTATCCCATCTATATCACCACCGGTTGTCGCAACCGCGGACCGAAGGAGCGTACGGAGATATCGTCGGCGCGCGATATCTATATCAACAATGTGATAGCCGACGATGTGGACTCCTTGGCTGGCGTGATCATCACGGGTATGGAGGGCACACCGATCAAGAATGTCTCGCTGAGTAATATCTTCGTCCGTTATCGCGGCGGTGGAAAGAAAGTAGATAAGCCCTACAGGGAGCAGGGCACCAACTACCCGGAACCCCGTTGGGCAGGACCGACACCAGCCTACGGACTCTTCGCCCGTCATGTGGATGGTCTGCACCTGCAAAACGTGCGTTTCGAACTGATGCGCCCCGATGAGCGTCCGGAGAAGATTCTCGAGGATGTGAAATAAAGTCCCTCCCTGTCCCTCCCCAAAGGAGAGGGAACCGGTTTGGGGTATAACATAAACTTGAAAAAGATGAAACAACTTATTATATTATCTATGCTACTGCTTGCGTCGGTAGGTGCTGATGCGCAGGTGATTGTCGATAGTGTGCTGAACCGTCAGCAGACGAAACCTTTCTACTTCTCCGTGCCTGTGGCCGACGGCAACTACAAGGTAACCGTCACCCTGGGTAACAAGAAGAAACCAGCCCATACCGTGGTGCGCGCCGAGTCGAGAAGACTCTTCGTGGAGAACTGCATCACGAAGAAAAAACAGTTTGCCACCTATTCGTTTATCGTGAACAAACGTTCGCCGGAGATTCCCGGGGGCGGAAAGGTGACGCTGAAGGCTCGTGAGCATGACTACCTGAACTGGGATAATCTGCTGACTTTGGAGTTCAACGGGAAGAGTCCTGCCGTGCAACGCATCAAGATAGAGCGCGACACGACAGTCACGACGGTCTTCCTCTGCGGTAACTCCACGGTGGTGGATCAGGAACTGGAGCCTTGGGCATCGTGGGGACAGATGATTCCCCGTTGGTTTACCGACAAGGTGGCGGTGTCTAACCATGCGGAGAGTGGACTGACAGCCCGCACGTTTATCAATGGGCATCGTCTGGATAAGGTGCTCTCGATGCTGAAGAAGGGGGATTACGTCATCTGTGAGTTCGGTCATAACGACCAGAAAGAGAAGCGTGAGGGTGATGGCGCCTGGTATCATTTCTCCTACCAACTGAAGATCTTCATCGACCGGGTGCGTAAAGCCGGCGGAGAGATCATCTTCATCACGCCGACCCAGCGCCGCCGTTTTGACGATGCCACGCACAGTAAGATACAGGAGACGCATGGCGACTATCCCGACGCCATGAGGGCGGTAGCTCGGAGAGAACAGGTGCCTGTGATTGAGTTGCACGATATGACACGTACGTTCTTTGAGACCCTCGGCTACGAGGACAGCAAACGGGCACTCGTGCATTATCCTGCAGGTACCTTCGCCGGACAGACGAAAGCCCTCGAGGATAACACCCACTTTAATCCCTATGGTGCCTATGAGGTGGCCAAGATGGTGGTGATGGGACTGAAGCAGCATGGCATCAGTCGACTGGTGGATCATCTGCGTACGGAGTGGAAAGACTATGATCCGGCAAAGCCCGACGACCCTGCCGCCTTCGAGTGGTATCCCTCGGTGAAGCAGGATACGGTGAAACCCGACGGAAATTGAGTACAAACAGACAAAAAAGTATGTTATTATGATAAAAAGACGATTTGCCTTTAAGATGTATCTGAAGCCCGGTTGTGAGGCGGAATATGAGCGTCGCCACAAGGCGATATGGCCGGAACTGGTACAGATGATAAAAGAGAGTGGCGTGAGTAACTACAGTATCTACTGGGACAAGGATACCAATATCCTCTTTGGTTATCAGGAGTGTTCGCAGGAGGGTAACTCCCAGAGCACCGAGCATGTGGATCCTATTACGCAGCGCTGGTGGGACATGATGGCTGACATCATGGAGGTGAACCCCGACAACTCACCTGTGACTGTTCCGATACAAGAGGTTTTTCATTTAGATTAAGGAGATGATGAGAAAGACTATACTATTCCTGATGCTGCTGCTTACGGTGGCAGGCTATGCGAAGAGCAAGAAGAAGGTCGTGGTGGAGCGATGGCCCGACGGCACGGTGATGGATGCGTGGTTTAAGGACACCACGAAGGTGGATATGAACGCCTTAGGCCGCCAGTATGTGATCACCGACTATGGTGTGAAGAACGACTCCACGCTCGTACAGACCACAGCCATACAGGCTATCATCGACCGTGCCGCACAAGAGGGTGGAGGCGTGGTTGTCGTTCCCCAGGGAACATTCCTCACCGGTGCCCTCTTCTTCAAGCAAGGCACCCACCTGTATGTACAGGGACGACTGAAGGGCTCCGACCGTATCGTCGACTACCCTGTGGTGATGACGCGTATAGAGGGACAGACCTGCAAGTATTTCCCTGCCTTGGTGAATGCGGATGGTGTGGATGGCCTGACGATTGGCGGCCATGGCACGATAGATGGCAACGGACTGAACTACTGGCGTGAGTTCTGGTTGCGCCGTTCGTGGAATCCTAAATGCACCAATAAGGATGCGCAGCGCCCGCGACTGACCTATATCTCCAACAGTAAGAACGTGACCATTCAGGATGTGCGACTCATCAACTCGCCCTTCTGGACGAACCATGTATATAAGAGCAGTCATGTGCGTTATCTCGACTGCTATATCTATGCCCCGACAGAGAATGTGTGGGATCTGGATCCCAAGCGTGGTGCTCCCTCATCGGATGCCATCGATATCGATGTGTGTACGGATATTCTCATCAACGGCTGTTATATGCATGTCAACGATGATGCCGTGGTGCTGAAAGGCGGTAAGGGTACCTGGGCGGATAAGGATGAGACGAACGGACCTTGTGAGCGTATCCTGGTGCAAAACTGCCGTTACGGACGTGTGCATGGTTGTCTGACACTTGGTTCAGAGTCGTTGCACGACCGTAATATCATCCTGCGCAACTGTTCTGCTGAGAATACCGACCGCGTGCTGTGGTTGAAGATGCGTCCTGACACCCCCCAGCATTATGAGTATGTGTTGGTAGAGTCGTTTACCGGTAAGTGTACCCGTTTCCTGTTTATCCACCCCTGGACACAGTTCTATGAGATGGGCGACCGTCCGGATATGCCTCTGTCGGCTTGCAATAATATCGTGATGCGCGACATCCGCATGAAATGCAATCATTTCTTTGATGTCGCCCTCTCGGATAAATACACGTTGCGTGATTTCACTTTCGAACGTATCAATGTTAGCGATGAGAAAGATGCCTTCGACGCAAATCTCATCCCTAACACGATCGTGAAAGATGTCGTTATCAATGGAGTAAAGAGGTAATCCCCTTTACTCCACAATTATCATTCGCATTTCTATATCATCGATAGGACGGTCTCCCCGGCCTGTCGGTGAGTTTTGTATCATCTCCACTACGTCGAGACCGCTCTCCACCTCACCGAACACCGTGTATTGGCCGTCGAGATGCGGAGTGCCTCCCAGTGTGGAGTAGATCTGCTGCTGCTCTTCTGTCATTCCGGCATCAGCTCTTACCTGCTGTTGTGCCTCTGCGGCGAGCTTGTCTTGCAACTCCATCAGGGCAGCGCGGTTCCTGTCACGGCGCAGTTGCATGATCTCTTCCTTATGGGCAGCAGCCAGTTGGTTGAATGCCTGCTGTACCTGCTGCATCCTCATCTGCTTGCTAAACTGTCGCAGTTGACCTTCGCTGTATACCTGTCCCCAGACGATATAGAACTGTGATCCGCTACTTCTGCGCTCGGGATTCACTTGGTCGCCCTGTCGTGCGGCTGCCAAGGCACCTCGCTTGTGGAAGAGACCGTCTTTGATCTCTGCCTCGAGGGTGTAGTCAGGACCGCCTACGCCTAACATCTTTCCTGCAGGTGCTCCTTTTGAGTCGGGATCACCGCCCTGTATCATAAAGTCTTTGATCACACGATGGAACAGCGTACCATCATAATATCCCTCTTTCACCAGTTTGATGAAGTTATCACGGTGTATAGGTGTCTCGTCGTATAGGCGCACGATAATGTCGCCCAGCATGGTTTGAATCTTTACCTTCATATGATTGATTATTGTTATAAATTAAAAGACCTATGATCTGTCGCCCCCCTGGGGCTTAAATCACTGGTTGTATTCCATTACGGGGGCTTACGCACCCCGCCTAAGCCACTATCGCCCTAAAGGGCTTAATGATTATCTGGAATTCATGATTCTTTATGGCAAAGATACTACTTTATTTTCGATTATGCAAATGAAACTTTTGTCATGGTGCCACAAAAGTGCAGCAAAAGCTTAATCTCAAAATTGGGGAAAATAAAAAAGTGACTGATAATCAGCCACTTATCTTTGCTGTCAAGACCGAGGAAGAAAATGTACGGCTGAAGCAGCGTATCTCTCAATTAGATGAAAATGCAATCGCTCGCGAGAAGGCAAGGACTGCTACGGCAGAACGTAAAGCTCAGGAGCAGATGGCCCGTGCTGACCGTGAAGAAAAACGGGCTAACAATGCCGAGAGTCGACTGTCGATGATGGAACGCTTCGTTTGTCTGGTTGGAGCATCAGAAGCATTTACTCACTGGTCACTTCTTACCAAAATGGTTGACAAGGCTATAAATGCATTCAACGACTGGGCTCACAACACTGCATCTATTTTCAGTCGCAAAGACGAAAGAGTCATTGGACAGGGTATCATAGCAAAGTGTCAGCTTGAAGGACTCAATCCTGTCAGCGATACCGACCGTAAGGCTGCC
>CADBSW010000154.1 GCA_902797505.1 uncultured Prevotellaceae bacterium
CACTCTATCCATTTTGCTCTTTGCAACTTAGCCATGGCTTCCTGCTCAGAAGGATTACCCTGTGCGAATGGCTCATAGTTCTCCACACGTTTAGCACGTACGCGGTCAACCATCTGCAGACCTTCCTGTATCTTTCCTGTACGGATAAGACATTCTGCCGCTGTATAATACATGCGGTCGGAAGTGATGCCATATACATTACCTTGTACGGTGAAACTAAAGCAGAGTGGAACGGGAATCCCGCAGAACATGGATCCCCACATAGAGTTCCATACACTAGTATATGTATTTACATAGTCACCATTCTCAAACATATCGGCTGTTTCCATGGAGAGAGCCTCCAATGTGGGTGAAACGCGCATTCCATTACCTATATATAACAGGTTGTTTTCTGCATCCTGAGATAAGACCCAATCACCATTATCTATACATGAACTACGATCCTCAATGCGGTTGTTTAAACGGAGTGAAGCCTGAGCATATGGGAGAGCCTCACTGTAACGTTTCATCTGCATCAGTACCTTGGCACGTACAGCATTACCAAAAGCTTGGTCGGGACGTTCCACATTTGATTCTTTCTGCGGCAGTTGTGCTATGATTTCATCTGTACAATCTTCCAAAATGCGGCGATAAGTTTCTGCCAGTGTCAGCTTGGTCTTCTCTTCGCCCACATTGGTGTTATCAACATATGCTATACCACCCTCATTCTCAGCGGTGGCTTCATCATATTGTTTGGCATGGATGTTTACTAACAGCCAGTGAAAATAAGCGCGTAGGACACGTGCTTCGGCGGTACATTGTGTTTTTTTCTGACTGTCACCCTCCGCATCCGGCATTTTTGATATCAGCACGTTCATATAGTTGATATACCTGTAGGCTGCCTCATATCGACCGTCACTCGTAGCAAGTGTTTTCCTGTCAACGTTCTCATTAAAGGTAAGGTAAGCATAAGCTAAGGAATTATCTTGTTCCATAGTGCCAGGTACATCAATAGAATATCCCAGACTCTCATTGCAGATAGCACCTAAGTCCTCGCATGGGGGCATGCCCAGCATCCACTCCTGATTGAGCAGAGCTTCCAAATCTGTTACATTCTCAAGTGTTGATTTACCCTTCGGGACAATATCCAACTCGTCATCACAAGATGTGAAGAAACAAGAGGAAACAAGCAAAAGGCAGAAAGTGGTGCCTAAGATCCAACTGTTCTTATATTTCGTTGTTTTCATAATTCTCAATTGTCTATAATTATTTATCCATTATATTAGAAGTTCACACGGAGACTTATTGTATAACTGCGTGGAGTCTTATATCCTGTAGAACCTGTTACAGGGTTGTTGGCCTCAGGGTCTATATCAAGATCATTCTTGACCCATGTACAGAGATTGTTCATCTGAAAACGCAGACGTATGGCATTCAGATTCAGTTTCTTGCAAAAACGTTTTGAGAAATCATAACCAATAACCAGATTACGGAGTTTCAAATAATCAGCAGGCACCACATCAATATCCATATATCTGGTGTTGAAGTAGCCAATGATATTCTCATAGCCACCTAAATAACCGTTACCGAGGTATTTTGTTCCGTCGCCTGTCCGCCAGAAGTCAAGATCACTGGCGAGGACACCCTCTCTATAACCATTGGCGTAACTCTGGCTATCCCATCTGTCTGTGTTGGCTCGCATATGATGTCCACCATAGAAGCTGAACATGGCAGAGAGTGAAAATCCTGCATAGGTGATCTCAGGCGTGAAACTTGACATGATTTTCGGATCAAGAGAACCGCAGTAAACAGGATCATCAACGGTAAATTCATCACTGTCAACAGAGGTATTGTGAACCACACCGTCATGTCCTTTCCAGGTAATAAATTGTTTTCCGTTGTCTTTATCTTGCTGTATTCCAGCAAACTGATAAGCATAAATAGAGTGTACGGGGTGATCTTTATGCAGTGTATAATACATCAGATTCTGATAACCGGAAGTTGCTTCGTGTGTCACTTTTGTCACCTTATTTTTATTATAGGAGATGTTAAACGAAGCATTGATACCAAGGCTATTCTGAGTAGCAGGTTTCAAAATCTCACCGTTCAACTGTAGTTCAACACCATTGTTGACCATCTCGCCATTATTAATTGTCAGCGTGGACCATCCTGTTGTCGGATCAAGGTCGGTCATGGTGAGCAAATCAGTACCTTTCTTATGATAGTAGTCGAATGCTCCACTCAGACGGTTGCTCCAGAATGAGAAATCAAGACCGAGGTTATAGGATGCTGTCTTCTCCCAGCGCAACTGGTCATTAGGAGGTGTGTCGAGAGATGCTCCGACATGTCCGTATATATATTCGTTTGAGAGTGTAGCTGTGAGATAGGATGATACAGAAGAGTCAATATTACCTGTCAGACCATAGCTGGCACGCAGTTTCAGGGCATCAATCCAGGAATAATCTTTCATGAAATTCTCATTATGAATATTCCAGCTGGCACCAACTGACCATAGCGGACGACCGCGGAACTCTGGGTCTGCACCGAACAGGTCGGTTTTATCTACACGATAGGAGAAGGAGGCACTGTAACGATGATCATATGTATAGTTACCAGTGAAATAAAGAGAGTAGAACCGATGCAGGATATCTGTAGTCTTAAAAGAAGTGTCGTCCGGAGCACCTACCATGCTATAGTTGACACCAAGTACAGACGGTGTTAAGTTTATATCTTTTAAAACGCCATAGTTCACCATGTTGTTTCGGTTGCTTTGTGTTTGATCGTCATAACCTAACAATACATTTCCGTATGATTTGGTGTGCGACTCACGAAACTCAAATCCGGCGAGTGCCTCTACCTCATGCTTATCTGCAAATATATGATTGTAGGAAGTCTGTGCACGGAAAGTATAATAAGCTCCCTCATGATTAGTAGTGATGAGTTGGCCACCCTCTGGAATATAGTGTTTGATGATGGTCATGGGCACTTGAATGGGTTCGTATGTTTCAGGATCATAATCATCTACCATTTCAGTAGCCTCTCCCGTATAGGTATCATACAGGTACCTCATCTGGTAAGAATCGGCTTTCAAGTAAGAGTTACTCTTTGAATAAGTATCTTCATATTGGAAATTGGCACTGGCTGTCCATCCTGGTAAGATAGTTGCCGTTGCACTGACAAATGAACGGATATTCGTGTCTCGTGAGTTGGTCATGTTCAGTCCTATCTCATCAAGCAGGTTGTAACTGGCGTCTTTTAACCCATATAATGGATTTTGGAATGCAGGTTCTGATAACATGACTCCTGCTTCCATCTTGGCACGTGAACCATCGGCATTATACATGCTCATATAGGGACGGAAGGAGTTGATGCCGCTATAGTCTGAACCAGATGAATAGTGGTTTTTAGTACGGCCACTGATAATGTTTGTACCGAAGGAGAGATCCAACCTTTTTGTAGCCTTTAAGTCACCGCGGTAGCTGAAGGTGAGAACATTATTGTGTTCTTTTACTACGCCAAGATTATCTGTCTTGTAGTTCATGGCGATGCTGGAGTTCAGATATTTACCTCGGGTGCGGAGAGCAAGATTGTATTGCTGAAGCACCTGATTACGTATCTTAGCATCCTGCCACTCTTTGCGATAGTCGTTCTTAGCATAATTGTTCAGCTGTGTGTTCATCTCAGAATCACTGATCTCACCTAGATAGTTACTTATCAGCAAACGTTGTATGGGTGAAACGGCATGTCGCTGACTCTGGTACTGGTTCAGTATCGATTCCATGGTGTTGGGACTGTTTTGCTTAATATGGTTGAAGTTGTACTTCTCCAACTCAATATATTCCTCGGCATTAGCCCATCCAAAGTTATCATAGTTTTGCTTTTCACTGACGGTGATATCTGTGCTGAAATCTACCTCCAGTTTCTCTTGTTGAGCACGTTTGGTAGTAACGACGATCACACCGTTAGAAGCACGGGCACCGTAGATGGCGGCAGCGGAGGCATCCTTCAAGACGGTGATATTCTCGATGTTGTAGGGGTTGATGGTCTCGATACTTCCCTCAATGGGCAGTCCGTCAACAACTACCAATGGGTTGGTCTTAGCCTGGAAAGAGCTGATACCACGGATGGTCAGGGCATTCTCGCCACCACCGTTTAAGCCATTGTTATAGCTCATCAAACCAGGGATTTGACCTTCGAGATTCTCCACGATAGTACCGGTGTGGCGCTCATCGAGTTTCTTGGAAGAGATGAGTTGATAAGAACCGGTAGCATTCTCACGCTTGATATTCTGATAACCGGTTACGAGCACCTCATCAAGGATGGTCTCATCGCTCTCCAGTTTCACCATGATGAATTTCTCGGTCTTGGGAGAAAGACGTACGGTCTTGTTCTTCATACCCACGTATGAGAATTCCAACTCTGGATTACTTCCCTCGATAAAGATAGAGAAAGCACCGTCGATATCGGTAGAGACACCGTTGTTGGTTCCCTTCACCATGACGGTTACACCCGGTAATGGATCTTCATTCTCATCGGTAACCAGACCGGATACCTGCTTCTTGAAGTAAGGACGGTTCTTGTCGGCTTTCTTCAGGATGATGGTCTTGCCCTTGGCAATCTCATAGTCAATACCAACAAAGAAGAATACACGATTGAGAACCTGCTCCAGTGTCGCATTCTTCAGGGTACAGGTGATGGGGTCAACACCAGTTACTGTCTCTTTCTTGTAAACGAACTGATAACCGGTTTGTTTACGCAGATCCTTGATAACCTGTTCAATAGGCTGATTCTTGTAATCCACATCGTAGGTCTGTGCGGATGCCGACAGAGACATCAACAGGAATACCACTACGAGGGATAGAACGACTTGTAGTTTTTTCATATGAATAAGTTAATAAATTGTTTGATTCTTACTTGGAGGAGATAACGACTCTGCGACCACGCTGGTGCAGTTGGATACCTCCCATTTTCTTAAAGATCTCTACTACTTCGGCAAAACTGCCATAACGAGGAATACTACCCATGAAGATGGTAGAGGCAATCTTCTCATCGGCAAACTCATACTCAAAGTCATACCAGCGACTCAACGTGCGCATGATCTGCCGTAAGTTTTGATCTTCAAAGACGAAGACACCGCTACGCCAACTGGTCACTACTTCGGTATCTACCTTGACAACCTTGGCAGCGGCATTGTCTTTATTAAACTGTGCCTGGTTGCCGGGGGTGAGCATCAGTTCACTCTTGTTGCCGTTGATAGGACGGAGAGAGATGCTTCCTTCTACCAGCGTGGTGAAGATCGTTGCCTCATCAGCGTATGCCTGGACATTGAATTCCGTGCCATAGACACGTACCTCTTGTCCGCCACTCACCACATAGAAGGGTTTCTCTGCATCCTTGGCTACCTTGAAATAGGCCTCACCGCTTACCTCTACACGGCGCTCATTGCCTGAGAAGGTCTCTGGGTAACGCAGTTTACTGTCGGCATTCAACCATACTTCGGTGCCATCTTCGAGTGTTACCTTGAATTCTCCGCCACGTGGGGTAGTCAGATTATTAAAGGCAATCTCCTCTCCCTTGGTCATTTCGGCAATGGCTTTGCTGTTTAATTGATTATCGGCACCCAGTTCTATCTGTTTGCCGTTGTCGAGGGTCAGCACAGCCTGTGTCGTTCCCGGGGTGATCGTGGTCTTGGCCACAACGGTGGTCTGCTCTTTCTCCGACTGCATATCGGCATGTCTGTAGAAGTAAGTGGCACCGAAGATCAGGAGTATTACTGCTGCAGCAGATATCAGTTTATAGATCATGGCACTATGGGCGCGTGGCTCTTCCGTGATGGATTCGTCAATACCTAATCTTCGCTTCATATCCTCCAGCGGACGCTGGTAGTTGGTCAGCTTACTACGGCGATACTCCAATGTCTGACGGTCGGTATCCATGAGTCGTTGATAAGCAGCCTCATTATATTTATTCTGCTTACGCCACTCATCGAGAACTTGTTGCTCCTCTTCCGTTATCGTACCGATCATCTGCTTGCATATCAGCCAAGAGATCAGGTTTTGTTCTTCCATCTGTGCCATATATTCTATTTTAATAATTAAAGTTTTAGAGTAATCTCCGGGGACAGGCACATGAGAGAGCCAGTCCCCGAGAGTAATCATAACTCTACACTTTACACTTTACATTATGAACTATTTCGTTTGTTCCTCAATGGTCTTGGCCGTCTCCTCGTTAGAGGGGCGTGTAGCGTCTGCAGAGAAGATATTTCCATCCTTGTCAATCATGATAAAACGAGGAATACCCGTGATACCCCAGTCGGCAGAGAACTGCTTGTTAGTTTCACCATGGATATTGAACTGTGCCCATGCAGGTTTGTCTGCCTCAATCATCTTCTTCCAGGCTTCCACACTCTCATCAACAGAGATACTCAGGAACTGTACCTTATCATTGCCTTTGAAACGCTCCACCAGTTTAGCCATGTGGGGAATCTCCTTCTTGCAGGGACCGCACCAGGTAGCCCATACATCGATATAGGTAAACTTACCTCTCAGACTGGAGAGTTGAATGTTGTTTCCGTCTCTGTCGGTGAGGGTGATATCCGGGGCAGGAACACCGCTATGTGTCTTGTCCCATGCAGCAATCTTACTCTCGTACTTCTTGGGGATATCGGCATTCTCACTGCCGGAAAACCTCTTGTAGTTCTCAAAGAAAGCATGATAATCACCTGAGTCATCACCGAAGGTGAAATAGTTGTAACCCACGGTATTCACCAACTGTCGACGAAGGGCTGGGTTGGTGACGAGTTTGTCAGTCAGCTGCATGAGTTCAGTACAGTAGGGACCCATGTCAGACTTGAAATCTACAGACTGGTTCATCATCGACAATAGTTTTGTCAATGACAGTCCGGAAATCCTGCTGATCTCATCATTGATGTCAACATCCTCCAGCAATGCCTTGTATTCGGCGTCATCTTTGGGATTTAGTTTCTTCTCATAAAGATCGTTGCTGAGGATACGGCACTTTATTTCTTTACATTCAGCATCGTTCAACAGCGAGTAGTAGTTACGCTGCTGCTTATTCTTGATCTTCTTCAAAAGAGGTTTTACTGCGACATATTCATTGTCGAGCAATTGAAGAAAGTCCTCTTTAGTCTTTTTTTGAGAAGGATCGAGAGAGAAATAGCGCATGATATTATAGGCCTCTTTCATTCTGGCAACCACCTGACTTATATCAGAGCCTTCACCTTTATAGGTGGCAAGCAGTCGACCGTCTTTTTCGGTGATGGTCATCTCTATGGTCTTGCCCTTGGTAAGATGAGCGCCGAGATCATTACGACCTTCCACGATAATACCTACATCCGTAGTCTCTACGGGTAAGTCAGCATCAAAGGAGAAAGCTCCGTCTTTAACAGGCACCTCTTTATATTCTGTCTCCATGATATCTCCTTTAGGAGAGTATTCTATGGTGACATTCTTAATATTAGTGCCAACAACCTTTCCTTTCAGTAATTGTGCTGATACCCATGCCGGTGAGCAAAGCATCACCGTCAAAAGCATCCATTTGATGGATTTAAAAAGTTTCATATAATAGATATTCATTATTATTTAATTCTTTGATGTAAAAGTTTTAGTAATCTCCGGGGATAGGCACATGACAGAGCCAGTCCCTGAGAGTAATCATAACTCTACACTCTACACTTTACACTATAAACTACTTCGTTTGTTCCTCAATGGTCTTTGCTGTCTCCTCGTTAGAGGGGCGTGTAGCGTCTGCAGAGAAGATATTTCCATCCTTGTCAATCATGATGAAACGGGGAATACCTGTGATACCCCAGTCGGCAGAGAATTGCTGGTTGGTCTTGCCATGGATGTTATATTGTGCCCATTCAGGTTTGTCTGCCTCAATCATCTTCTTCCATGCTTCTACGTTCTCATCTACAGAAATACTGATGAACAGCACCTTGTCATTACCCTTGAAACGCTCCACCAACTTAGCCATGTGTGGAATCTCCTTCTTGCAGGGTCCGCACCAGGTAGCCCATACGTCGATATAGGTGAACTTACCTTTGCAGATATCTTTCAGTTGTACCTGCTTGCCATCGGGAGTATCCAAGGTGATGTCCGGGGCAGGAGTGCCAGTTGCCGTCTTCTCTTTCGCTTTCTTTACCTCCAAGAAGTTCTTGTACATACCGTCAACGATAGGAGCATCGTTTCCGGCAAACTCCTTGAAGCGCTTGGTGAACTCCTCGTAATTGCCTGTGCCGTCACCATAGATATAATAGTCTTGTCCGATGATGCGCACCATCACGTTGCGAAGTTTTGGATTGGTAACCCTTTTGTTGACAATATCCATCAATTCATAACACAGCGCCTCATTGTTACCACCAAACTCGTTCTTAGCGGATTGGTTCAGAGCAGTCAACGACATATTGGTCTGGTAGTTGATATCATCGTTTACATCAATGTCCTTGATCAGTGCGAGCATCTCAGGATCTGTCTTACTGTTTACCTTCTTGTTCTCGCAGTCGTCCATGATCAGACGAGCCTTGGTCCATTTGTAGTTTCCTTCTGACAGACGAGTATAGTATTGGCGCTGTTCCTTATTCTTGATTTTCTTCAGTGCGGCCTTTACCTTGGCATAGTTCTCTTCCAACAAAGCACGGTATTCGGCATTCGGACGACTGGCAGAGGGATCCATCGAACTGTACTTCATCGAGTCGAAAGCCTTGGAAGAGAGATTCACAAAACGACTGATCTCCGCATTCGGACCTTTAAAGGTAGCCTCCATCTCTTTGCCATTCTTCGTAATCGTCATCTCAAGCGTTTTGCCATTCTCCAGATGAGCACCGAAGATACCTGCCTCACCAATGTAGATCTCTACATCAGCAGACTTTTCCAGAGGTCTGTCGTAAGTGAAGGTGCCATCGTCGGCAACCTTCATTTCGATAACCTGCTGATTCAGCAGATATCCATCCGGCGAGTAGGCTACAGCTACATCCTCTCCCTGAATACCTACCAACTTACCTTTCAGCAGTTGTGCATTTGCCAATAGGGGCGAACATATCATGCCCGCCATCAGCATCCATTTGATAGTTGTTACATGTCTCATAATTAACTAAGATAAGATTTTTAGTTCTATCTGTAATACGCAACCTTTCAGGAAGTATGTAACAAAATTATAGGATTTTTTCTAATTAATGCTTGTTTTGTCAAATATAATAATTATTTTTGCGGACGAATGTAATGATATGGCAAGAGAAGAGAAGGTTTACACCGATTTTAAAAACGGTCAGATCGATACGTTGTATGCAGAGTTGTATGCACCGTTGATGAACTATGCGGCCCGCTTCCTTACCAATGATTACGCGATGATGGCAGAGGATTGTGTACAGGAGGCCATCATCAAAGCCTATCAGACACGAGATACTTTCACTTCTTCCTATCAGTTGAAATCCTATCTTTTCACCTGTATTCATAATAACTGTGTGTCTGTCTTGCGGAAGGCCAGTTCCAGACAGAACTATGTACTGATGCCCAAAGAGGAGATTGAACAGGAATTCTCTGCTTCGATGATTGAGCAGGAGACGATAGATATGTTACATGCTGCTATCCGAGAACTGCCGGAGAAATACCAACAGTTGTTTGAGTTGAACTACGAACAAGGACTAAAGAACGAGGAGGTAGCCCGCTTGTTGGAGATTTCCATCAACGGTTTCAACAAACGTAAGGCAAAGATGATCTCTTTGTTACGTGATAAGTTCAGGGATAACGAACTTATGCAGATCCTTATTACGGTATTGCTGGTATAGACCGCTATATATAATAAGGTGTTCAAGTTTCGCAAATAAGGTCGAGATCATAAGCAGGAGCCCTGTAAGGGCGATAGAACATAGGCGGGGGCGTGAGCCCCCGTTTATATTTGGAAGGATAGTGAAACCCCAGCGGGGTGACAGGTTTGTTGTGTCGCCCACAAGGGGCTTTTTTCATTTGAATCATACCTCCACGGGCTTTTGCATCAGCATGTAGTTATATTTGCGAAACTTGAGTAAGGTGTAGTTCCTAAATTGTTTTACTTAAAATACTTCTTGGCAAACAGGATGAATTGTTGCCAGTCGTAAGGTAATACGGCATGACGGCCTGTGCGGATATGATAGGCGATATTCCCTTCTGTAGACGGTACGTCGATGGCGGGCATCTTTTGTATGGCTAATCCTTTCTTGCCATAGAGCTCGTAGGCAGGACTGGCATAGAAGCCACCAAGGAACTCTCCATGTGGATCGGCCCAGTTGTCTTCGCTCGCACTGGCGATATAGATGGGGCGTGGGGCTACCAATGCCACAACACTATGCTGATCGAATGGCATCTGGTTCTCACGGGTGGCAAACTGCAGGTAGTTGCCACAGAACCAATAGGGGAAATTATAGTTGACACATTCGAGGGTCTCACCGATCTGCCGTCTCGACAGGGCTGCTCCACAACAACCGCTGTTGATAGGAATGGTGATGGCAAAGCGCTCGTCGGATGCTCCGGCCCATAGGGCAGCCTTGCCCAGACGGGAATGTCCCAATACCGCTACCTGCTTGGCATTGAAACGTTTGTCTTTCTCCAGGATGTCAAGGATCCTGCTTGCCGTCCACGACCATGCTGCTACCGTTCCCCATTCGTTAGGCATTGGGTACGTCTGTCCTTTCTTATAATAATAAGGATGGATGCCCGTCTCAAAGAGATACTTCTTATCGGGTGTCACCGCGGTATATCGGAAGGTAACGAGGGCGATACCTGCTTTCATGTTCTCTGCGATCTGCCAGTCTTCGGGTTTATCACCGAAGATCATGAAGAGAAAGGCAGGCACAGGTTTACTACTGTTGGGGATATACAGTTGTACGGCTATCTCGGGGGCGTCACTCTGCTGTGCCAGTCGCATATATACCGTCTGGTGGATAGCAGTGCCATTGAGGATGGTTTCAGTTTCCCCCATCCTGTAGGGTAACATCCCTTTAATCTTGGGAGCACGACCGTACATATAGTCGGTCACCATCGTCAACAGTTCTGGTCTGCGTTTCTTCTCCCATTGCTTGGCGGTAGTCACCTTCTCCCCGTCGATACATGTCAGTATATCCGGCAGGGTATAAGAAGGGATCTTGCTCTCATCATAATTGGCTGTCTTGATAAAGTCTTTCTTTCCTACAGTCCCGTTTTGAGCTGAGGCGGAAGAGATGATAAACACCAATAATGACAACAGCAAGATCCTCATAAAAGCTCTAAATTATCAATCAATTTTTCACAAAGAGTCACAGAGAAGAATCTCCAATAAAAAAGACTCTGTATCTCCGATACTCTGTGTTTGAATATTCTCTAAACCCTAATTATCGTGCAAACCGAATGCAGTAAGCTCGCTTATTGCTGAGGTGCAGCCGATATTACATAAATTGCTCACATTCGGCATAACACAAGCAAGCTTGGTTCTGCACTCATTAAATCGCAATTTTCACGGCAAGGCCGTAAACTATTTACTCATGAACATAGAGTTCCCAACCGAGGTAACTCTCGATAGCCTCCTGAACGATCTCTGCCACGTCGGCACGTACCAGGGCTACGTGATGCTCGAAACCGTTCTTGCAGATATACTTCATCAGCTTCTGCAGGTTGTCCACCTCTGTCACGACGATACAACCGTCCATGCCATACGGATCGTTGGTCATCTTACCCTCACCGAGGTATGCCTTGATGGTGCCACGAGGATCATCGGTAGAGATACGGAAGAAGGTGAATGGTCCTTCGCTTACCTTTGCATAGACAGCACCGAAGGTTCTTACCTTACCTAAGGTACGACCGAGAACGCCCAACGGACCGAGTTTGATATCGTTGTTTCCAACGAACTTACGTGGGAAGTTACCGCAATGGGTGCATACACACTTGTTACGCTGCTCAGCGAAGTTGTTGTTCCAGTCGGCCAGGGCAGCAGGCTCATTGGATGCTAATGTCAGTGCCAACATAGAAACGGCGCCGGCGATATCTGTCTCACAGGCTGCAGGGATATTTTTGTCAGACAACATACTCATGGTGATACAGGGAGCACAACCGTAGTTGATCTCCAGAGAATCCCAGCACTGGATAGCAACAGCATCCACCTGGTTTACCTCCACCCACTGCTCAACAGCCAGTCCGAACTTAGCCTGTGTCTTCAGTTTGTCACGGTAGTTATCTGGGATATGTGCATACCCCTCGATCTTCTCCATGTGTGCCAGCAGGGCAGGATCATTATCCTCGATCTTCTGTGCGGCGAAGAGTACCTCAGAGAGGTCGGCAGGTACCACGGTGATGCCTGAAGCCTGCAGGAGTTTCTCTGATGCACGACAGGTGTTGAAGCCCAATGGACGGGTTCCGATCTGTCCGATACGCGCATGCTTCAGTCCGTTTACCACGCGGCAAACGGCAGCAAACTTATTCAGATCTTTCTTCAGCAGCGGGTCATAGATAGAGTAGGTGTGCAGGGTGGTGTCTGTGAAAGGAATACCATACTGATAGAGGTTGTTGCAGACAGAGATCTTTCCACAGAAAGCGTCACGACGACTGTCAAGGTCTACCTTGTCGTTCTCATCATCACAAGCCTGTACGAGCACAGGTACATGCAGGTCGGCTACGCTGATGGCGTTGATGATACCGATCTCAAAACCGAAGTTGGGCAGAGAGACGATGATTCCGTCGATCTCATCACGGTGCTTGCGGAAGAGTTCTGCACATTTCAAACCGTCTTCACGGGTCTCGATAGAGGAACTGCCTGTTGGTGTGGCATCTTCAGGAAGGATTACATACTCGTATCCTTCTTCTTCAATAGACTTAAGTAATTGCTTGCGCACATCTTTAGCCAACTCAGAGTTGAAGTACGCGCGGGTGCCGATAATAACACCGAAACATGTTTTCTTGTTTCTCATCTTCTATAATGTTTTGTAGTTATTTGATCAGTTGTTGTACAGCCTGATGCCAACCGGCAATCAGCTGCTCCATCTCTTGTTCGTTATCGGGATTAGGCTGACGGGTCCATCTGCTCTTGCGCAATTGGGATACCTCGTCGAAGGATGACCATACACTGCGTGACAGTCCGTTCATCACCACAGCACCCATGGCGGATGCCTCTTCCACATCAGAGCAGTTGATAGGCACGCGCAGACAGTCGGCCTGGAACTGCATCAGTGTCTGGTTCTTTGTGGGACCACCGTCCACACGAATCTCTTTCAGGGCGATGTCTGCCTGTTGTGTCATGGCCTTTACCAGATCGTTTACCTGATAGGCGATCGACTCTAAGGCGGCGCGCAGGAAATGAGAACGGGTGGTAGCTAAGGTCATGCCGAAGACGGCGGCTTTCACCTGGTCGTTCCACCAGGGGGCACCCAGTCCGGCAAAGGCCGGTACGAAATATACGCCTCCGTTGTCTTTCACCTCATTGGCAGCAGCCTCCACCTCGTTGGGCGATTCGATCATCTTGAGCTGTTGCTCCAACCATTTCAGGGTAGCACCTGTACTGTGGATATTTCCCTCAAAAGCATAGAAGGTCTTGCCTAATGCCGAGAAACCGATGGAGGTAACCAGTCCTTGTGGGGCGGCAGCAAACTGCTCACCGATATTCACCATCACAGAGGAACCGGTGCCGTAGGTAGCTTTACCTAAACCTTCCTCGAAACACATCTGTCCGGCTAATGCGCCGTGGGAGTCGCCCAGTACTCCGGCAATCAGGATAGGCTCCTTGAAGAGTCCTTCGAAGGTGGTCTCCCCAAAGGTGCTGTCGCAAGCCCTGATCTCGGGCATCATCGTGCGGGGGATGGTAAAGAGTTTCAGCAGGTCATCGTCCCACTCCAAGGTGTGTATATTCATCAGCATGGTGCGTGAGGCGTTGGTGCAGTCGGTGGCATGCACACGACCATCCGTCAGCTTCCATACCAGCCAGGCATCGATGGTTCCCATCAACAGGTCACCCTTCTCTGCTTTCTCTCTGGCACCCGCCACATGATCGAGAATCCATTTGGCGCCACTGGCAGAGAAATAAGGGTCGATGAGCAATCCGGATTTCTCCTGCACCATCTTACCATAGCCAGCCTCTTTCAGTTGGTTACAGATCTCCGCACCGCGCATGCACTGCCATACCACGGCGTTGCATACGGGTTTGCCAGTGGTCTTATCCCACACGACGACGGTCTCACGCTGGTTGGTGATCGCCAAGGAGTAGTTGTTCTCTTCGAGGTTCTCGTCTTTCAGCAGTTCTTTCACCACCCACAGGGTGTTGTTGTATATCTCTTCCGCATCGTGCTCCACCCATCCTGCTTTGGGATAATACTGTTGGTGCGCTTTGTTGACACGACGGAGCATCTCACACTGTTCATTGAACAGCATGGCTTTTGTGGCCGAGGTGCTCTGGTCGATGGCGATGATGTAATTCTTCATGGTTAGTAATCGCTATGTATGAACAGTCTTTTATTTCTTCAGGAAGTCGATGGCAGCCTTGACGATGCCCTCTGCATCCATACCGTAATGGTGGAAGATCTCCTTGTTCGTTCCATGGACGGCATTCTCATCAGGGATACCGATGATCCTCACGGGCACGGGGTTCTCTGAGAGTGTCTCGGTTATCATGGCACCTAAACCGCCGAACATACTGTGTTCCTCAACGGTGATGATACGCTTGGTGTCACGGGCAGCCTTCAGGACAGCCTCTTTGTCGAAAGGCTTGATCCATGAGAGGTCCAGCACACGGGCACTGATGCCTTGCTCTTTGAGTTGCTTACCTGCCTCGTAGGCATGATAAACAGTCTCACCGGCTCCGATGATGGTCAGGTCTGAACCATCCAACAGCATATTGGCCTTGCCAAGTTGGAAGTCGAAGTTGTCATCCTCGTAAACATCGGGAACGGCAGCGCGTCCTACTCTCACATAACAAGGTTCGGGGAAGTCAACGAGGAACTCCACCAACTTACGTGTCTGACGGGCGTCGCAGGGCAGACAGATGTTCATGCCGGGGAAGGTACGCAGCACGGCAATGTCGTGCAGACTGTGGTGGGTAGCACCTAAGGCGCCATAGGCCACACCACCGCTCACACCGAGGATCTTCACGGGGTTACGGCTGTAGGCCACATCTACCTTCACCTGTTCCAGCGAACGGGCCACGTAGAAACAAGCAGGTCCACAAACAAACACTTTCTTTCCGCTGTGTGCCAGACCGGCTGAGATGCCGACAGCATCCTGTTCGGCAATGCCTACCTCCACAAACTGCTGTGGCAGTTCTTTGGCATAGTCACCCAGTGTTACGGAACCACGGGCATCGGTAGTTACGGCTATAATATCTTTATCCTTCTTGGCTAACTCAAGTAAGGTATCAGTAAAACTTTTTCTGCAGGCAATCATATCACTTGTCTTTATCTTATTCAACAATCATTTATTATCAGAGGGCGGCACGCGCGGCGGCGATGCGAACCTCTATGTCTTTTATAGCCTGGGCATATTGCTCCTCGTTGGGCATGCCGTGATGCCACTTGGCCTCGTTCTCCATATAACTGACACCTAATCCCTTGGTGGTCTGTGAGATCAGCAGATGAGGCTTGCCATTGGTATAGTCGATGCTGCGGAAGGTGCTGATGATGCTCTCCATGTCGTTGCCGTTCATCTCTTTCACATCCCATCCGAAAGCGCTCCAGCGCTCACAGATACTGTCGATAGCCATTACATCCTCTGTGTTGCCACTGATCTGCAGGTGGTTACGGTCAATCACTGCCACCAGGTTATCCAGATGATACTGGTTGGCAGCCATGGCAGCCTCATAGATAGAGCCTTCGCCCTGCTCGCCATCACCCATCATGACGTAGGTCTTCCAGTCCTTCTTGTCCATCTTAGCAGCCAGGGCCATACCTACACCGATAGACAGACCGTGACCCAGTGCACCGGAGTTCACCTCAATGCCCGGCACCTCTATCGTGGGGTGACCAGCCAGGGGAGAACCGAAATGACCGAGGGTGTCTACCAACTCCTTGGCAACGAATCCCTTGGCTTCCAATACAGCATAGAGGGCCTCTACACAATGACCCTTACTCAGTACGAATCGGTCTCTATTCTCGTTCTTGGGATCTTCGGGGAATACTTGCATAATATCGAAATACAATGCCGTGATCACATTCAGGCAAGAAAGGTCGCCACCGATATGCCCGGCTTTAGCATTGTAAACAATCTCCATCAACCGCTTACGGTTGAGTTCAGATTGCAGCGTAAGTTCTTGAATATTCATAGAATTGTCGTTTATCATTATATTTTTGCAAAGAAAACAAAAATATGCCGAAAAAACGAAAGAAATAGAAAGAAACTGTTTACTTCTTAGTTTTATTTAACACAAAGAGGGGCTGACGTGTCATCAGCCCCTCTTCACATTCATTTTTTATCTGTTAGAAGTTCATACCGACGTTGATCATCAGTGCACCATTGGTGGCGGTGTCAAACGAGTCGTCGCTGATATTGGCCAGTCCGAGGTCATAGGTAAGGTCGGCGTAGAACATATCGAAGCCTACACCACAACCGATACGGATACCGGCATCACCACGTCTGAAGAGGTTATTACTGAAACTGCTGGTGGCGACACGGTCACCGAAGTTCTTCACTTTTCCACCAATACCGATGGCTCCATAGACACCTAAGAATGGCTGGACATTAAAATCGGGATCCACTTCGTAAATATATTTCACTACGAGAGGTACCTCCAGGTAGTTCAAGTCGTACGTCATCTTCGCACCACCCAGTTTGGTGTTACCACCCTTCTCTGTATAATACAATCCAGTCTCTAAGTAGAGCGGTGCACGATAGGCGATATTGAAGCCGGCTGCCATACCGATGTTGATACCGGTCTGAAGGCCAGAGTCAAGATAGTCGTCATCGGAGTGTACGGAGGTGAATGCCGGACCGATACGCAGTCCGAAGAAATTCTCACGATATCCATAACGCTGTTGCACTCTTGAGTGTGATGTAGGATAACGTCCAATACGATACTGTGCTTCTGTCGGCAGGATGGCGAAAAGGCTAAGAACTGCCATAATGATCATTTTTTTCATATCTCTGCAATATTTAGATTCACGTTGCAAAGAAAATAAAATTATTTGAATTATGAAAGGAACAATCCCTAAAAAAGAGGGGGAAATCCCTAAATAGTTCATAGTTTATAGTGCATAGTTCATAGTTAATCTATGTTTCTTATCTCGCCGAAGAAACGTTTGTCCGGCATAAAATTGAATGAAATCTTTTGTATTACTCTCTGTTTTTTTGTAACTTCGCAACCAAAAAGGATATGGACACAAAAGAATTTGATTGGGCAGAGGATATTGAGGGTGCTGTGACCGTTTGTGACACGGAGGGTATCGTCATCTATATGAACAAGCGTTCACGCGAGACTTTTAACAAGGCCGGTGAGACGATGGTAGGCAAGAGTATGATCCCTTGCCATAACGAGCGCTCACAGGCAATCATCCGTGATATGCTCGAGAATAACCATCCCCATTGCTATACCATCTCAAAGAAAGGTCAGCGAAAACTCATCTTCCAGACACCGTGGCGCCAGGATGGTGAGGTAAAGGGACTCGTGGAGTTCTCTTTCGTCATTCCTGAAGAGATGCCTCATTACGACCGGGGTTAATCCTACTTAAACTGGAAATCCTGCAGAGTGCAGAGACTCTTCTCCTTTGTTTCGGAAGAGAAGACGAAGAAGAGGGCGTGCTTACCCGTGAGTTTAGATAGGGCGGGTAACGTAGCGGTCATCTCTGTAGTGGTTTGTGGCATGTCGGCCTTCAGTTGGATGCTGCCGAGCACGATGCCTCCTTGCGATGTCCATGGTCGGTCGGCAAGGATGGTGATGGTGCCTTCAATGCCGGCAGGGATGAGGCGCAACAGCAGTTGTACATTATCATGCCCCTGTGTCTTCGTAAAGTTAAAGTATTTATAGCCCACGATCGAGCCGTCGGTATTGTTCACCACATAGTTGGTGTTGTTACGCAGGTCGTAGGGAGCCTGCATGTTATCGTCGGTGCCATACGATGTCTCTACATACGAACCGTAGAAGACATTGTCGGGCCAGTGGTGCTCCGCCTCTTTCGGTCCGGTGTACCAACAGGCGATGCCTGCCGAGTGGCGTTCCAGTGGGTCAAGGCCTTCGAGAGAGAATCCTTCTGAGTTGTATTCGCCTTCACGGATGGTGACCTTTCCGCCAGGACCTTCTTCCACCGTCACTTCGATGGGAGCCACCATAGCCTGACGGGCATACTCATTGAGACCCGTCTGCCGATGGTAGAACACATACCACTGTCCGTTGATCTCGCAGATGCTGCCATGGGTGTTGCCACTGGCATTGGCCGAAGCGATGACGCGCCCCTGTTCATTGATCTCTCGTGCCCGACCGTCGATAATCGTTCCCCCGTAGGTCCAAGGCCCTAATGGTTGATCACCATAGGCATAGGCCAGTGTGTAGTTGGTTTCGGGGAGCGAGAACTCACCGTCGGCTGTCCACCGACTATAGATAAACACATACTTATCCTTGATCTTACGGATGGATGACGCCTCGAAGAATCGGAATATGCCCGGCTGGTTCTTCGAGGGGATCATATCTTCGATCATGTTTGTCCCTGCTTTTACCGTAGCCATCGTGGCAGGATCCAGCTCGGCGGCATACGAGCGTTGGAATCCCCAGTAGCCATACACTCGTCCGTCATCATCAACAAACACGGCAGGGTCGAAGCCCAGTATGCCATCAGCTTGATGAGGGTCTTCCTTACTCCAGTTGCATACCTCAAAAGGACCGTCCGGCCGACTGCTTTTCGCGATGAGTCCGTTGCGGCCGCCAGCCTGGTCATTGGGATAGAGGTAATAGGTCTTTGTGCCATCGGGAGCTGTCATCAGCGTGACGTCGGGAGCATAGAGCACGTCGGCAGTGCCTGCGGAGTCGAAGGGTTCTCCTTGGGCATCCTTGTTGACCGTGAAGATCACACCGTCATAGCGCCAATGACTGAGGTCATCGACAGATGCCGACCACACCACCTGGTCGCGCCCGCAATATGCCGTCTTCAGATTGTCGTGTGAACCATAGATATACACCCGATACTTCCCGGGATTATCTGGGTCTTCGAAGACATAGGGTTCACCATCAGGGATATGTTCCCACAGGGGCAGATACGGGTTTCCCACTGTCTGCAAGTTAGAAGGTGTATACGACTGTCGGTTACAAGAGAACAGACACAGACTGCAAAGGACAGCAATAAGGAGATGAGTATGTCGCATGGTTGAGTGATTGATTCCTGTTGCAAAGAAAATAAAAATATTTGAATTATAAAAGGAAGAATTTAAAAAAGTCAAAGGTCAAAGGTCAAATGGAAAATGAAAAATGGATAATTGATAATTATTTTTATATCGGCTTGGCTCCCTCATTGCGGACTTGATCCCCTCATCCCGGGCTTGACCCGGGATCTCCTGCAAATATAAACACAGTTACTATGTTTGCAGCTGCTAACGATAAGAAAAGACAAGCAAGACACCGCTCTCGGGGGCTGCGAGCCCCCTGCCGCGAG
>CADBSW010000155.1 GCA_902797505.1 uncultured Prevotellaceae bacterium
ATACCTTCAGACAACTGAAGAGAGTCACCACCACCACCAGATGCCAGAGCGGCGAATGAACGGATCATACCCACAACGGTTCCGAACAGAGCGGTAAGAGTACCTAGGGTAACGATAGTAGCCAGGATAGGCATGTTCATCTGCAGGGTAGGCATCTCAAGCTGTGTAGCCTCCTCGTGAGCCTGCTGGATCTTAGCAACCTTCTGGGCTTTCTTCAACTTGGTATCAGCCTCCATCTCTTTGTAAGCATTGATAGATGCGCCAACAACGTTAGCTACAACACCTTGCTGCTTGTCGCAGATCTGCTGTGCCGTAGCCATGTCACCAGCATTGATAGCTGCCTTAACGTCGGTCACAAACTTGGTCAGAGAAGTCTTACCAAAAGCTGTGCGCAGAGCGAAGAAACGCTCAATACTCAAAGCGATAACGGTGAACAACAATGTGATAATCACAGGCACCACGATACCACCTTTGTACACTGTACCGAGGAGGCTACCGTCTTTCACTGCGTTTGCGGGATCACCACCTACGAAGTTGTCTGGGTTACCCAACACGAATTTGTAGAAACAAACTGCGAGAATGAAACAAGCCACAATAATCCAAATTGCGTCTCTTACACCTTGAAATCCTGAAGACTTTTTCTTAGGATTTGCCTTACTTTGTGTAGTTGCCATAATTAAATGATAAATTTTTAGTTATTAATAAATTTAAAATGATAAAAATTCTTTTTATTGCACACGGAAGTACTCATTTATATGAGTTGCCTTTCTATACACCTCGCAAAGATAACAAATAATGACTAATTATGGAATCGTTTAACGAGTTTTAACAACTAATTTTTTAAAATGTCACGTAATTGTCTAAAAGGATGCGGATATCTGTCAGTGTAGTTTTGCCAAACAGTCTTTAATCCGTCGCAGAGCCTCCCGGATATTGTCATCGCTGGTGGCATAACTCATGCGGAAGCAGTCGGGATCACCAAAGGCATCTCCACCCACGGTAGCCACATGTCCTACCTCTAACAGATACATGGCTAAATCGGAAGAATTGTTGATGACGCGCTCACCGTCGGTCTTTCCATAGAAGGAGCTGCACTTAGGGAAGAGGTAGAAAGCACCCTGTGGCACGTTGACCTCTAAGCCTGGGATGTCTTTCGCCAACTCCACGATCAGGTCACGGCGACGCTCAAAGGCCACACGCATCTCTTCAACACATGCCTGAGAGGCGATGTATGCCTCGAGGGCTGCCTTCTGACTGACAGAGCATGGACCACTGGTATATTGTCCTTGTAGTTTGTTGCAACCCTTTACGATCCACTCGGGAGCCGCCATGAATCCGATTCTCCATCCTGTCATGGCATAGGCCTTGCTGACACCGTTGATGATGATCGTACGCTCTCTCATGCCTTCTACGGCAGCGATACTGGCATGACTGCCGGTATAGTTGATATGCTCGTAGATCTCATCTGCCAAGACGTACAAGTCATCATGCTTGAGGATTACTTCTGCCAGTCCTTTCAGTTCTTCAGCTGAATAGACACTGCCTGTAGGATTACTCGGACTGCAGAGAATCAACATCTTGGTCTTCTCTGTGATCGCGTCTTCCAACTGTTGTGGGGTGATCTTGAAATCTTGCTCGAATCCGGCGTTGATATATACGGGAATACCGCCGGCCAACTTGGCCATCTGCGGATAACTCACCCAGTAGGGTGCGGGGATGATCACCTCGTCACCATCGTTTACCAATGCCATGACGGCATTGCATACCGATTGCTTGGCACCGTTGCTGACGAGAATCTCATTAACCGTAAATTCTAAACCATTCTCATTCTTCAGTTTCTCCACGATGGCCTCGCGCAGGTCGGGATAACCTGGCACGGGGGAGTATCTGGAGAAATTGTTGTCGATGGCTTGTTTAGCAGCTTCCTTGATATGATCGGGTGTGTTGAAGTCGGGTTCTCCCACACTCATGTTTATCACATCAATACCTTGGGCTTTCATCTCGCTACTCTTTTGCGACATTGCCAGGGTAGCGGATGGAGCCAGTCTTTGTAGTCTGTCGGATAATTTTGTCATATTTGTTTTATTCTTTTGCAAAAATAACATTATTCTTTTGATAAACGAAATATTTGAGGTATTATTTCTGCAAAATCATAAAAAAGAAACAAAATTGACAGTAAATTTAACTTTTTGATTGTAGATGGAGGGTATGTCCCATCCTTTCCTTTTTCGTCTGAAGATACCTTATGTTATATGGGTTGGGTGTCGTCTCGATGGGGATATTCTCCACGATCTCCAATCCGTAGCTCTCCAATCCCACTCGTTTGACGGGGTTGTTGGTGAGCAGGCGCATCTTCTTGATGCCCAACTGGCGCAGGATCTGTGCACCACAACCATAGTCGCGCTCGTCGGGCTTGAAACCAAGGTGGATATTGGCATCTACCGTGTCATAGCCTTCTTCCTGCAACTTATAGGCGGCAATCTTATTCATCAGTCCGATGCCACGTCCTTCCTGTTGGATATAGACCACCACACCCTTGCCTTCCTTGTCGATCATCTGCATGGCTTTGTGCAGCTGTTCTCCACAGTCGCAGCGCTTGCTACCCAGGATATCTCCTGTGGCGCATGAGGAGTGTACCCTTACCATGACGGGTTCCTCGTCTTCCCACTCACCTTTGATCAGGGCCATGTGCTCCAGTCCGTTGCTCTTCTGTCTGAAGGGGATGAGCTTGAAGTGTCCGTAGTCGGTAGGCATATCTACCTCTTCTCCTTTCTCCACCAGCGACTCGTTCTTCAGTCGATAGGCGATCATGTCTTTGATGGTGATGGTCTTCAATCCATATTTCTCACCGAATGCCAACAGCTCGGGCAGACGTGCCATGGTGCCATCCTCGTTCATAATCTCCATCAGTGCACCGGCAGGATAGAGACCGGCCATCCTACAGAGGTCGATGGCAGCCTCGGTATGTCCGCTTCTTCTCAATACGCCATTATCTTGTGCATAGAGGGGGTTGATATGTCCTGGACGGCCGAATGTCTGTGGGGTGGATTTGGGATCAGCCAAAGCCTTGATGGTTTCTGCACGGTCGTGGGCAGAAACGCCGGTGGCGCATCCTTCCAGTTTATCGATGGTCACTGTAAACGGTGTTCCTAACATCGAGGTGTTGTCGCTCACCTGATGGGGGAGGTCCAGTTCCTGACATCTGGAGATGGTGATGGGCGCGCAGAGTACTCCACGTGCATGTTTCAGCATGAAGTTCACTTTCTCTGCGGTGATCATCTCAGCGGCGATGATCAGGTCGCCTTCGTTCTCACGGTCTTCATCGTCAACAACAATAACGAACTTACCTTCCTTAAAGTCTTTTACAGCTTCTTCTATTGTATTTAATTTCAGATTTCCCATACCTTATTATATATTATTGCATTTGGTGGATGCGGTTGATGATCTCTGTATTGGTCTCTTTGATGGTTTTCAGGTCGCGCAGCAGTCTGAGACGGAAGAACCACATGCGGATATAGATAAACACGTTGATAGGTATCAACAGTCCTGCCACTACGTTGAGCCATTGCTTTTCGAACGGACGGGTGTGTGCCTTCACCGATACGATCGGGTATTTGTTCAACAGTGTGAGGATCATTCTGTCTTTCGTATTTGTAAGATCCTCTATCGTATGTTCCATATCGGTGTTGATACGTTCTATCTCATTGTCTGGCTCATATCTGAAGAACACATGGATGAAATTCGGCAGTTTGTACAACTTATGCTGGTGGGCATAGTCGGTAACCTCCTCGTTGATCTTCGCCAGTGTGACGGCATCGTTGGCGTAGTCGGGATCGTTGATGATCACCTCTTTGGCAAATACATGTCGCTTAAGGCGCAGGCCTAACAACTTCATGAACAAGTTGCGATACAAGTCCATATTGAATACCACTGAGTCGTTGGTCGCCTTGTAGGTGACAAATGCGGCCAATGGCGCCAATACCGCCGTAGAGATACTCTTGCCGAACCATACGGCCCACATACCTCCTCTTGCCATTCGGTATCCTGTATTGTCGAGTATGTAATAGACAATGTACACGAGTACGCTGATGATCACCGGCACGCCGATACCTCCCTTACGGATGATGGCTCCGAGTGGTGCTCCGATGAAGAAGAACAACAGGCACGACAGGGCCAGGGTAAACTTGGCGATACCCTCAATGCGATGCTGACGGATCAGTCGGTCACCGTCGGATGTGAGCATCGACTTGAACTCCAGGTCGTTCATCTCGTTCTGTACCCTGCCCAGGGCTGATGATACGGCACGCTGCTTCTTCTCTGTAGTCAGTTTGTTGTAGATACTGTCGTAGTTACAGGTCTTTGCCATGGCGGCCTTTATAGCTTTCAGAGAGTCTTTTTTCTCTATCGGACGCTGGTAGTAGTGTGTCCGTTTGGCATCGATGTAGAATACCCTTCCTACGCTGTCATACTGATGATTCAGCGAGTCAATGTCGTGATAGATCTCTGACAGACTCTTTCCTCGGGCATTATTGGAGATGCTGCTGGCGTCGGTGAGACTGAAGTCGGCATCAAAGTCGAGCACGATCTTCTTCTCTGCGAAGGTCTCCCTGCGGTAAGGCACACTGGCACTGCCAGCCAACTCCTGACTCTTCATGTTCTCAAACCATTCTCCGCTATGCAGCGTTAGCAGCAGGTGCTTCTTCTCTGCCGTGGATTGCAGCATACCAGAGTCGGCCAGGATGATGGCAGCATCCTCATAACTGCCGTTCATCCGGTATATCATGATACCATAGAGCATGCCTGTCTTGGTATCTTTCTTCTGTACATAGAGATTGCAGTTGGGGATGCCGTCGTAGAATATTCCCTCTGGGATCTCCAGTTCCGGACTCTTCTGCTTCATGGAGAGCAGGATCTGGGCCAGGGATGTGTTGGCCTTAGGACCTACGACATTCTGGAAATAGAATGATCCCAGGGCGATAAAGATGACGATGACGATGAGCGAACGGAATGTCTGCATGAGTGAGATGCCTGCCGCCTTGATGGCGGTGAGCTCACTGCTCTCTCCCAAGTTACCGAAGGCAATAAGTGACGACAGTAGGATAGCCAGTGGCAAGGCTTGTGGCAAAAGCATCAGGCCCATATACCAGAAGAATTGTGCCAGCACCTCCATCGACAGTCCTTTACCGATCAGTTGGTCGATATATCGCCATAGGAACTGCATCATCAGTACAAACTGACAGATGAAGAATGTTCCTACAAACAGTAATCCGAACTGCTTGGAAATGAATATATCAAGTTTTTTGACTCCTATCATGATACGTCTCAAAGGATCGCTTTAAGCAATCAGACTGCAAAGTTAATGCAAATCACATTGAGAACAAAATAAATTAGTATTTATTAAATCTCCGTGGGTATTTTTCTTGCATTACAATCCCGTGGCATGATGGAGCCTTTCGAGGTTCGTCTCCCATAGGTCATATAGTGTATCCTGATCATCTTCTTCGGCAAAGTCGGTGATTATCAGGATATAGTCTCCGGTGATCTCACTGCGTACGATCTTCAGTTCCCAGTAGGCTTTTTTGTCCGTATCATCCTTCCACACATAACGGATATAATCGTTTCTCATATAACTGTTGACTGTCGCTTTGCGGACTTCATGGTGATTCCATACTTCTCCCCATGTGAACGCGAAAGTGTCATCTGATTGCTCAACACTGTCTGCTACCCATTTTGATAGTCCTGCCGGTGTACTGAGAAAAGGCCATATGATATTGGCAGACTTTGATCTTAGCTCTCTTTCGATGGTAATCTTATGCTTTCTCATAATCGTCAATATGGAATTAAGGTAAATTCTTGACAAAAATACTATTTTTTTTCATAACACAAAAAAATATTCCAAAATATTTTGTGTATTTGACTTTTTTGACTTACCTTTGCACCCGCAATTAAACGATGGCGGGATAGCTCAGCTGGTTAGAGCGCATGATTCATAATCATGAGGTCGCCGGTTCAATCCCGGCTCCCGCTACCAAAGAGAAAGCAGTAGGATCGATCCTACTGCTTTTTTTATTTCTTTTGCCTCTGTATCAGCTCTGCCGTCTGCACCATGCTGAAGACATAATCGCGTAATGACTCAAAGTGTTTGTTATTCCCGGTCTCTTGTAATCGTCCGTCCTTCTGTATATCGTAATAGAAGTTACGTCCTAATGAGGGATTGTAGATAAAGCAGGCAGAACTGTCGCGTGCCACGATATGGGTGTCTGAGGTATAGAATACCTGATCTCGCTGCTGGCGCAACAAGTCTATTCCGAAACCATCGTAGTCGTATTCGATATTCATCAATCCCAACAGGGTGGGCATCACATCTATCTGTGTGCCTAATCCTTCATAGGTCATCGGCTGGATGCCTGGACCAAAGACGATCAGTGGGATATGGTTATACGACTGGGGTAACTCCATATCCATTTTTCCCACCAGTTTTCCGTGGTCGGCAAGGATCACGAAGATGGTGTTGTCATACCATGGCTGTTGCTTGGCTTGACTTAAGAACCGCCCGATGCACCAGTCGGCATACTCCACGATCTGTGTCTCCGGGTCTTTGGTCTTTGTCTTCATCCATTTTGGAATGATATAGGGTGGATGGTTGCTGATGGTGAGCAGGGTGGCCATGAATGGTTTCCCTGTTGATGCGGTCTTGTTGATGACCGGCAGGGCGTAGTCGAACAGATACTTGTCGGGAACACCGAAACTGTTCACTCTTTCCTCTGTAGGATAGTTCTCCTCGGCATAGATCTCATCATATCCGTTGGTATGGAAGAAAGCGTTCATGTTGTCGTATTGCGACTCATGGGTCATAAAGAAGAGGTTGTGATAGCCCTGTTCCTTCAATACGGTGGGTATGCCACTGCGGTGGGGCGTCACCGTTCCTTTCATCAGGTTACGCTTCATCAATGCCGGGAACGAATAGAGGGTGGCGGTAATGCCATGATTGGTGTGTATGCCGGCAGAGTAGAAATTCGTGAAAGCGAGTGAGTGGTTATACAGACTGTCGAGTGTCGGGGTGAGCGGCTGTTGCTGTCCGAAGGTCTTCATCAGACTGGCCGACATCGACTCCATGAGGATGATCACCACGTTAGGTTTTGTCGTTACGCTGTCTGCCTGGATATGGCGTCGTAGCACAGCCGTTGAGTCTATTGCTCCGGTGATGCCCAATGACCTGCGGGCATTCTCCACGGCTTTGTCGTAGGCTATCAGGTGCAGTTCTGTATTCTCTTTCCGCATGTCATCCAGGGTACTGGTGAGCAGGTTGAAGGTGGGCGAGATGCCCAGTTGGTTTAAGAACGGGTCGTTGCAGTAGTAGGCCTGACTCACCTTGATGGGGTTATATCCCATTCGGCCTCTGATACCAAAGACACACAAACCGATGAGCAGGGCAGAGGCGCACAGTTGAATCGCCAGACGACTCCAGTTGAACTTCTCCTTCTCTTGTGAGATGCGCTTGTTGGTATAGCGATACCACTTTACCATGAAGAAGATCAGGCATGCCGCTGCCAGGAGGAACAGCAGGATATACGGCCAGTAAGAGGATTCACCCACCAGCATGCCCGTGGTAGTCCCCACATACCCGAACCACCCGAAGATCGATGAGTCGAGGTTCTTCAGGAAATAGGCAAAGTAGGGGATGTTGGCCGCGGATATGCCCATGCATATTATATATAATAAGGTGAACCAGATAGCAGCCGCCTTCCTCAGCCAACGGGAATAGCACCCGAAGAGGGCTGCGATGAGCAATACGGCCAGCGGTAAGATCATCACATAACAGCCTACCACATTGTCGAACCACACACCTTTGACAAAGGCTGTGGATACAGATGCACCGCTGTCTGTCATCATCACCGAGTGAAGGGCTATGAATTGCACGAGTCGGAAGATCGACAGGATGAGCAGTCCGACGATATGAATGCCTAAGAGGTAAACAACCAGATGTTGGAATCTTTTCATGGACAGTTGATTAATCGTTGCTGCAAAGGTCGCAATAAATCATGAATCCTGCAACAAAATGGTGGGAAAAGTGAAGGGTTTTTGCCAGTAGGCGCAAGATCTTCTGTCAGCTGCCGAGAGTTCTTTTGCCAGCTGGCACAAAGCCTTTCGCCTGCAGGCTCGTTCCTCAAAAGTCAAGCAAACACACTGGAAAAGTCAAGTAAAGGTACCACAAATACCCCATAGTCAACCCTGAAAAGTCTTATGTGTTTCCCTGAAATAGCTATTAAAAAGGGGGTGTGTCTTATTTGTGATAATTGTAGGGACTTACTTCATGTATGTCCATTGGTATAAATATTGTTTATAACCATCGGTGTTTTTTCGGACATAGATAAACTAAGTCCCTACCTGTGGGCGCATTAGATATTTTGACGAACCCTAATGAAATCTTTATTTCTTGATGTCTCTAAGTCTCAGCAATGCCTCCAGATAGTAATAGTCGGCATAGATGATGCTGGCGTCGATCTCTGAGCCGGCAGGGTGATGACCGGTGGAGTGCATGAGGAAAGACACGTTCTTCTCACGACTCTGGTACTTCTCACTGCTGAGATCAGTCAACATCCTTACCGCATCCTCATAATACGCCTTTCCTTTTTCTTTGTCAACATACTGACTGAGTTCCAGCAAGGCACTGGCTACGACGCAGGCTGCAGAGGCATCCTTGGGGGCTTCCACGCCTCGGGGGTCATCCATATCCCACAGAGGTACCCAGTCATCGCTCGTCTCCTGGAGGCGTTTCAGATAGATATCCGTCACCTTCTGCGCAAAGTCGAGGAAACGCTGTTCGTGGGTAAAGCGGTAAACCATCGTATATCCGTAGATGGCCCACGACTGTCCGCGTGCCCACATCGAAGAGTCGGCATATCCCTGGTGGGTGACTCCCTTGATAAACTCACCGGTCAGTGTGTCATAGACAGCCACGTGATAGCAAGAGCCGTCTTCCCGGAAATGGTATCTCATCGTGGTGTCGGCATGATGAATGGCGATATCCTTGAGTTGTTTGTTGCTGCCGTTCTCAGCTGCCCAGAAAAGTAATTCCAGATTGATCATGTTGTCCATGATGGTATTATGACCACCATAGTCTTTCACATGGCGTGGCCAACTGAGGATTGTTCCCACCTTATTATTATATAGGGTGGCCAACGTATCAGCGGCATTCAGGATGATCTGTTTGTATTCTTCACTGCCGGTCTGCTCATATCCCTTCAGGAATGAGGTGATCACCAGGAAGCCAAGGTCATGATCATAGGCAGGTTTGCTACCTAAGAAGGATAGCACATCGGTATATCCTTCGGCTGCCTTGCGCACTTTCTCATCTTTTGTCACGCTATAGTCCATCCACAGGATGCCGGGCCAGAAGCCTGAGCACCACTCTTCGGCACATGCCTTCCTGCAATTCCATGCCGTATCTCCGCTCAGGATATTACGGGGCTCCATGGAGAAATCACTGTCTTGTAAGGCAGCGAGTGCCCTGTTAACTTGTTGTTCGCAATAGTCGAGTTGCTGTTCTGTGTCAAGCGTGGGCACTTGTTGTCCGCATGCAAACAGACAGCAGAGAATCATACACACATATATCTTCTTCATATGTCTTTTTTTATCTATACGTATCGCCATGATTATTTACTCAAAGATTTGTGACTTAAAAAATATTTAAGTAAATTCGCAGAGACGTTCGTATAAATGAAAATTTTTGTCCAGAATGAAAAGAATCATATTTTTATTTTCGTTTTTTATCGTTGTGATAAGCAATATCACGGCTCAGTCAGATTATAAGATGGCGGGACCTTATGAGGTGGTGGCTCGTGATGGGGTATACCGACAGTCGAAGGGTGGCAGTGAACGTGATATGTGGACTGCCTGGCAGTGTGCGCAAAAAGGACAGCATGCCAAGGCATTGGAGATTATTAATGCTTATGCCAATACCCTTCAGCGTTTCGACGGGCATGACGCACCCCTCTGTTCCATTCAGGCTTACTGGTTGGTAAGAGCCATGATTCTCATGAAGAATGCGCAGACACTTGCCTGGAAGGATATGATCCGCAGGGCGATGCTGCCCGTGATGGAGAAGTTTGAGGCAGACAGTCCGTATGCCAATGGCAACTGGGGTGCTATCGTCAACCGGCTTCGCATGGCCTGTGGCATCTTCCTTGAAGACAGTGTGCTTTATCACCATGCTATTGATTATTTCTTACATGCCAATGATAATGGTGCATTACCCAAATATGTCGGTGAAAGCGGACAATGTCAGGAGACCGGTCGTGACCAAGGACATGCACAGTTGGGATTGGGAGCCTTGTGTGAGACCTGCGAGATGGCATGGTCGCAGGGTGATGATCTGTGGGGGGCGCTTGACAACCGTCTGCTCAAGGGCATGGAATATACTGCCAAGTATAACCTGGGTTATGAGGTGCCTTTTAAGACATGGACAGACTGCACCGGTCTTTATAATGACTGGACAGAGCCCGGTGAGATGGGGCGTGGGCGTATCCGTTGTATCTACGAACTGCCCTATAACCACTATGTGAAACGCAAGGGAATGAAGATGCCTTACACGAAAAAGGTGCTCGAACTGCAGAAAAAAGCCGAGAAACGTGGAGAGATAACCATTAATCCAGAGGCAAACCAGTTTACTGTGAAGGGGGTGAAAGAGGGTGCCAAACTGCATCAGGTCTTTACTTATCCTGCTCCTATAGGTGCACCGCTGAAACATGATTACGATGTCTTTATCCAACCCCGTGGCCAAAAGGAATGGACGAAGATAGACACCTATATGGCTAAGGTGAATGCTCCGATAGGTGACAACAAACATCAGCGTTCTGAGATCTCCTATGCCTTCTTCGACTTCACGGGCGATGTGTTTGTACGTGTGGTCTGCAAGAACAAGAAATACAAGACTGCTCGCATCCGTCCGGATTACCGGGGCACGATAGCGCAGGTAGAGAACGACTCTGTCGTTAAGTTCCTGCTCTTCCAACCGGAGAATGTCAGTGTGGAGTTTGACGGAAACATCACCGATAACCTTCTGCTCTTTACCTCTAAGCCACCTGTCTCGAAAGAAGAGGCCGAACAACAGGCGAAGAAAGAAAAGCGTAACTTCGTGTATTTTGCCCCTGGATACTATGCGGAAAAGACGATCGCTGTGCCCTCCAACACAACGGTGTACCTTGCCGGCGGCAGTTATTTCACAGGTACATTTACTATTGAGGATGCTCAGAACGTCAGTATCTTAGGACGAGGTGTTGCCCGTCCTGCCGATGGATATGAGGGTTGTCATGTGCACCGTAGTAAGAACATATTGATTGATGGCATGATCCTGAATACCTGTCCGATAGGTGAGTCGGATGGTGTCACCCTGCATGATGTGCGCAGTATCTCCCATCCCCAGTGGGGTGACGGACTGAATGTCTTTGCATCATCTAATGTGCTCTATGACCGTGTCTTCTGTCGAAATAGTGACGACTGTACAACGGTCTATGCTACCCGCAAGGGTTTTACTGGGTCGGCAAAGAATATACGAATGACGAACTCCACCCTATGGGCGGATGTGGCGCATCCTATCATGATTGGATTACATGGAAATCCTGAAGTGGGCGACAGTATCGTCAATCTGAAGTATGACAATATCGATATCATCTGTCAGAGTGAACCGCAGGTGGAGTATCAGGGATGTATGACCATCAACTGCGGTGATAACAACTATGTGAAGGATGTCGTATTTGATAATATCCGTGTAGAGCAGATCCATCAGGGTAGTCTGTTACAGGTGAGGGTCGGTTGGAACAGCAAGTATTGTACAGCTCCCGGAGGTGGTATAGAGAATGTCGTCTTCCGTCATATCCGTTATAATGGGGCCCAACCATATATGTCGGTCATCACCGGTTATGATCAACAGCATCAGGTGAAGAATGTCACTTTCGAAGGACTGAAGATCAATGGAAAGGTGATCTATGATGATATGCCGGGCAAACCTAAGTGGTATGCCACCAGCGATTATGTACCGATGTTCGTGGGTTCACATGTTGAAAATCTGAAATTCAAGAGATAATGAGAAAAGTACTCTTATTTATTGCATTATTCCCGCTGCTGGCATTGGCACAGCAGTTGTCATCACCCGATGGCAAGTATTCTGTTGCCATTGACGGAATGACTTATCATGTCACCTATAATCATAAGGTGATTGTAGAGAAGAGCCGCTTAGGCGTGGATATAGACAACCGTTTGTTTGAATCGGCTCTTGCCGTTCCTCGTGGAGAAAACAATGACTGGTGCAGCGATTTGGAATTGAAGAAAGTGGAGCATTCTTCGGCAGATACGACATGGACACCTCTCTATGGTGAGAATGCTCGCATACGTGACCGATATAACCAGATGACCCTTCATTATGAGAAAGGCAGCAATGGACAGGGTGTCGTATCAGAGGGTTATGACAAACGGAAATATTACGCGATGGATATCATCGTACGTGCCTATAACGAAGGTATCGCTTTCCGTTATCATTTCCCGGAGACTGCCAACAGCCTGTTCCTGCATATCAAGGGCGAACAGACGTCATTTGCCTTCCCGGAGGGAACACAGGCATGGTATGAGGAGTGGGCGCAGGGACCTTATGACAAACGCCCGTTGAAGGGAGAATGGTTTGAGAGTGAGCGGCCCTTGTTACTGCAACTGCCCGGTGGGACATACGTGGCTCTCTTAGAGGCTGCCATGAAAGACTATGCCCGCGGGAAGTTCCGACTGAAGAGGGATAACGAGTTGCAGGTGGCTATGTACGACTGTGCTGATATCATCTCCCCCTATGACACCCCTTGGCGTGTGATCATGGCTGCGGAGCGCCCCGTCGATCTGATCAACAACAAAGAAATCATCCTTAACCTGAATGCACCTTGTGCCTTGACTGATACGAAGTTTATCAAGCCTGGCAAAGCCTTTCGTTCTGGTAAACTGACAAAGGAAGGTATCTTCAATAGCATTGATTATTGTAACCAGTTTGGTTTCGATTATGTAGAGTTAGATGCCGGTTGGTATGGTCCGGAAGGTAAGGTGTCCAGTGATGCCCGCAAGGTGATAGAGACGCGCGACTTCACGATGCCAGAGGTGTGCGCCTATGCCAAGTCAAAAGGTATCGGTGTATGGGTGTATGTCAACCAACGTGCCCTTTACCGTCAGTTGGATGAGTTGTTACCTCTCTATAAGCAATGGGGGATCAGTGGTATCAAGTTTGGTTTTGTGCAGATAGGCAATCAGCAGTGGTCCACTTGGCTACATCATGCTGTCGCCAAATGTGCTGAGTACGGAATTATGGTGGATATCCACGATGAATACCGTCCTACAGGACTTTCACGTACCTATCCCAACTTGTTGACACAAGAGGGTATCCGTGGTAATGAAGAGATGCCCGATGCCGACCATAACACCTTATTGCCCTTTACCCGTTATCTCTGTGGTCCGGCTGACTATACACTCTGTTATTTTAATAGTCGTGTCAAGAACACCAAGGGACATCAGTTGGCGATGGCCGCTGTGTATTACAGTCCGCTGCAGTTCTACCTCTGGTATGACAATCCCTTCGTTGATCAGGGAGAGGCTGAGTTGAAATACTGGAAAGACTGTCCCACGGTGTTTGATGAGAGTATCGCATTAGATGGAATCCCCGGAGAATATATCATCCAAGCCCGTCGTTCAGGAAATGAATGGTTTGTGGGAGCCATGACCAATAACGAGGCACGCACAGTGATCATCCCTACTGATTTCCTGGATGACGGCAAGTATATCGTGGAGATCTACAACGATGACCCGACGTTAGATACCCGGACGAAGGTATCTTCTAAAACCATTAAGATGAAGGCTGGTAACCCGATAACCTTGCAACTTCAGCCACGTGGAGGCGCCGCCTTACATTTTACAGCAATCAGATGAATATGAAAAAGATATTACTTCTATCGATCATGACGTTCTTTCTTCTGACTCCAGCAGAGGAAACAGATGCGAAAACCATCAAGAAATACCCACGACAAAGCGTACGTTGGGATGATGTGACGGGTGAGGAGGGTATGCGTGCCTATCTTCGCCTTCCACAAGGACAACAAAAGGTTAAAGCCCTGCTTTATTGTCATCAGAATATGACAGAGGAGGTGCTCTTTCGTAGTACATTGTTTACGCATAAGATGGATTCCTTGGGCGTGGCGATGGCCTTCATCCAACAAGGTTCTCAGAACTGGGATGTCACCAAGGGGTGTCAGGAACGTTTTGAACAGATTATCAGGCATTTTGCTGAAGGCACAGGGCATCCGGAAATCTTAGATGCTCCGATTATCCCTTTCGGTCATTCGGCTCAGGCAACCTTCCCCTGGAACTTTGCCGCATGGAATCCGGAGCGCACACTGTGTATCATCTCCTATCATGGTGATGCACCCCGAACGAATCTCTGTGGCTATGGTCGGGAGAATATAGAGTGGGGGAGGACACGCAATATAGACTTCATCCCCGGACTGATGATAGAGGGAGAGTATGAGTGGTGGGAGGCCCGTGTGCGTCCGGCTCTTGCTTTCCGGATGATGTATCCCGACAGTAGGATTTCTTTCCTCTGTGATGCGGGAAAAGGTCATTTCGATCTTTGTGAACAGACACAAGACTATATCGCGCGGTTCATTGCCAAGGCATTAGATAATCCCCGTCCTCAGGGTGGATGCTACTATTCACGTTGGCAGGAGGATGGCACAGAGAGTCAGGATCCTCATGATCAGTTCTGGTATCAGGATGACGAGATGGTTAGTCTCACAAAGGCACGATATGCGGAGACACGTGGAAAACAGATGCAGTATCTCTCTGCAAAGGTTAATGGTCAGCCGCTTGTCTACCAAGCTGATAAACATATTAAGATGAATGCCACTGTCACGGGTGGCGAGTTTACGGTAGAGCCATTCTTTACGGAAGAAGATCGCCATACTCCTGCAACAAAACATGCTGCAGTAAAACCGCGTGTCGTGGTGATCTCTGGTCCTGTCATCCAAACGGGGGAATATACTTTCCGGATAGATCCCGATTATTTCGGACAAGACCCCAAACGACTGTGGTCGGGTATCACCCTCTGTCTGGAGGCTGATGGCGATCATAGCTATAAATCGACTGTCCAAGAGATTAATATACAACTGAAATAAATAACCTAAATGAAAAAGATTCTTGTTCTCACCCTGTCCCTGTTCATGTCGGTGCAGCTGCTTGCACAAGCGACAGCCTTCCCCTTTGCCTTGAATGACGTGAAGCTGTTGCCCTCGCGCTTCCAAAGGAATATGCAGCGTGACTCCGCATGGATCGCCTCCATACCGGTAAAATCACTCCTGCATTCCTTCCGTAATACGGCAGGTGTATTCACAGAGAAGGAAGGAGGGTATATGACGATGCGTCATCTGGGAGGATGGGAGTCGTTAGACTGTGATTTGCGGGGACATATCACCGGTCATCTGCTTTCTGCCATGGCCAATCTGCAGATGCGTGAGAAGGCCGACTCTCTGATACAGGGGTTGGCTGAGGTGCAGAGACAATATGGCACGGGTTATCTCTCCGCTTATGGTGAGGGATTGATCGACCGTAATATACAGGGGAAAAGTGTGTGGGCACCCTTCTACACCTTACATAAGATCCTACAGGGGCTTATCGATCAGTATAACCTCTGTCATAACGAGACAGCCTTGGAGATAGCCAAGGGTATGGGCGAATGGGCATATCATAAACTGCGGCCACTCTCAGAGGATACCCGTAGGCGGATGATCCGTAATGAGTTTGGTGGATTCAATGAGGCGATGTATAACCTCTATGCGATCACCAAGAATGAGCATCATCTGTGGGTAGCGCGATTCTTTTATGATAACGACAAGATTGACCCATTGAAGCAGGGTAATCAGGATTTAGGCACCTATCATGCCAATACCTTTATCCCCAAACTGCTGGGAGAGTGCCGTAACTATGAACTCTTTGGCCAGGAGGATAGTCGTGAGGCAGCCTCTTTGTTATTTAACACTCTGGTAAACGACCATGCCTTTGTGACGGGAGAGGTGTCCGACAAAGAACACCTGTTTAAGCCAGAGACACAGAGTAAGCACCTGACTGGGTATGATGGAGAGAACTGTTGTACCTTCAATCTTTTGAAGTTAGCCGATAGACTATTCTCCTATCATCCCGACAGTAAGGTGGCCGACTATTACGAGCGCGCTCTCTATAACCATATCCTTGGTCAGCAAGACACCCTGTCATCCATGGTCTGTTATTTCACGCCACTCATGACAGGAGCTTATCGTCTGTATTCTACCCGTGAAAGCAGTTTCTGGTGTTGTGTGGGATCCGGTTTCGAGAGTCATTCTAAATATCAGTCGAGTATTTATTTCCATACTGACAAGATCCTTTATGTCAATCTGTTTATCCCTTCAGAAGTCAATTGGAATGGTACAGTCATTCGTCAGGAGACCGCTTTCCCGGAAAGTAATACTACCGTTCTTACAGCTTCTTCGAAAACGGATATGAAGATACGTTATCCTTACTGGGCTACGTATATGACGATCAATGGCAGGAAAGTGAAACCTGCCGCTGATGGCTATGTGACCGTCAGGAATGTGAGGAAGCTCAAGGTAGAGTTCGGAATGTCATTGCGTGAGGTTGCTACAAAAGATGATCCCTCGCGTGTAGCCCTGATGGTTGGGCCGATAGTGCTTGGTGGTCGTTTGGCTGCGGTTCAGAATCCTTTCAGTGATCCAAAGAAATACAATGACTACTACACCTTTGACTATGGTCAGCATCCCGATATACATCTGTATAAGGTAAAACCGTTGGGTGGCTTACGTTTCCAGAATACTGATGGTATTCTTATCGAACCCCTTTACGATCTCCATCATTGCCGGTATGTAGTCTATTGGAAAAAATAATTGCGTATCATGTCTGTTGTAATCGTATATCATAAAAACAACAGATATGAAAGCAAGAGAAATATCAAACATAGGGGCCGTCCTTTTCAGTTTCTTTGTGATGGGCTTCTGCGATATCGTAGGTATCAGCAGCGACTATGCCCGTGAGGCCTTCGGTTGGAGTCAGGGCATGGCAGGGTTGTTGCCATCGATGGTTTTCGTGTGGTTCCTATTCCTTAGTGTACCTGTCGGCATCAAGATGAATAAGTGGGGACGTAAGAACACCGTGTTATTAGGCATGGTCGTCACCATTGTCGGTATGATGATCCCTCTGATTGGTACTTCCTGGTCATGCCTGATCGGTTATGCTGCCTTAGGAATCGGTAATGCGATATTACAGGTGTCTGAGAACCCCTTGATTAAGAATGTGGTGACCGACGAGAAGATCCTCACCAGTAGTCTGACGGCCGGACAGGTGGTGAAGGCCGTGTCTTCCTTCTGTGGTCCTTTCGTCATGCTCTTAGCCGTTAATGTCTTCGGTGGTGGTGATAAGCACTATTGGTATCTGGCATTCCCTATCTTAGGCTTTATCACCCTGCTCTCAGCCCTTTGGCTTATCCTTTCACCTATCGAACGGGAACCTATAGAGAAGACCCATGTGACGGTAGGAGAGACCTTCGCCCTGCTGAAGAACCCCACGATCCTTTTGCTCTTCTTCGGTATCTTCTTTGCCGTGGCTATCGATGTAGGTACCAACTTCGTATCTTCTAAGATTATGATCAACCGTTACGGATGGTCGGTTGCTGAGGCTGGCATGGCGCCCCAGGTGTATTTCATCTGTCGTACGATCGGAGCGTTCTTAGGCGTTTTCCTCATGACGAAGGTTTCTGATAGGGTATATTACCGTTGGAATATCATCACCTGTATCGTCGTCATCGTGTCATTGGCGTTTATACAACTGCCAGAGACATGGGCCTTGGCACAGATTGGTGCGATAGGATTCCTCTGCTCTTGTATCTTCCCGATCATCTATTCCATGGCCGTGCAGGCAGAGCCAGATAAGGCCAATCTGATTTCCGGACTGATGATCACTGCTGTGGCAGGTGGAGGCGCTGCGACGCCGTTTATCGGTTTTGCCACGGATGCTGCGGGAACGATCACGGCAGGTGTCTGTGTACTGTTGCTGTGTGCCGGGTATCTCACCTATTGTGCCTTTGGGATAAAGGTAACTCATTAAGAGAAAGGTTCATAGATTATTATATAGTTAATAGTTAGTATTATTAGGTGTTAGTTTTTTTTAAGGAGGGGTCAGATGCTGTGAAACATCTGACCTTTTTGGGGGTTGGGTAAGTGAAGGGGGAAGGAATGTGACATTGGGGTGCAAAAGACCGAGAGACCGAGAGACCGAGAGACTTTTTGGGGTTGAACTATTAACATAGGGGTGTAAAAGACCGTGAGACCGTGAGACCATTTGTGAATAATCTGTATCTAAAACATAGTCCCCTGCAAACGCGACGACTATGAACACATAGCGAATAAATAGCATGCATCAGTAGGATGAATCATGCTGTCTTTTTATGACGAATCAATTCCTGAGTTACTGAGTTATTGATATTGTTTCTTTCTTTAGCCTCAATTTCTTTATTAAATAATTTTTTGCCGAATGAATAGGGTAGTATAACAAACGAAGTATTATCGGCATTAATCATATATGTTAATCCAGATCTCATTCTTAAATCAAATTCTTTACATCCACTAAACATTCTCGTAGCAATTACTTTGCCGACTTGAATGGTTTCCAATAGAAGAATATAATCTCCTAAATGAGGGAATTCTTTTCTTTGAGGCTCTTTTTTATGGATATTATTAATTGTTTGAGTTCCGTAAAGTGAACTGTCATGGATATTTCTATCATTATCATAATCATACGAGTTATTATTTTCACGAAGTCTGTTTATTGAACGCAAAAGAATCTGTCTAACTCTTTCTCCTGATATTCCCATGATGTCACCAATAGATTCTAACGTAAGTTGCTTTTTGGCACCCTCCAAGCCAAAATACTTTTTAAATATAAAACTCTCTCTGTCACGAAGTTGATTTAGAAGATGTTGAATATATTCCTTTTTGTATTCTAAATCGATGTAATCATTAATATTATCTGATTCTGATTCGAAAATATCATAATCATCTATACGGCATGTAGTATCTGATAAATCTCTCGGTAACTGATATGTGCCATGTACCAAATCAGGGTTAACTGTTATGTTATTAACAATATCGTCGGGTGATAATAGTTTATCATATCTTTGTTCGAATGATTCTACATATTTCCATACTTTCTTGTGTTTCTCTTGAATGATAGCAGGTATTGAAACTACATGAGTTAGTTTGTTCAAAGAATCTGATAATGATTCGCTAATTCTCCATCTTACAAAAGAATAATGAAAAGTGTTATTAGAATGAAAATGGTCTAAAGCATTTTTGAACGCCAAAATACCTTCACTTATTAGATCTTCAAATGCGACCCCTCTATTAGAGTGTTTTCTGGCAATAGTTATAATTATTAACATGTATCCTTTAACCAGCATCTCAAAGGCCTCTTGATCACCATTTTTATACTTAATAAATAGATCCTGTTTTTCTTTTTTTGAAAGCCTTTTGTAATCAAAGTTTTCAAGATACTTCCTTAGGTCACCATTCATATCTGAAGGTAACCATTTTTCCCTTTTAAAAAGATAATGTTTCATGGTTGTATGTTTTTAATATTAGATTTGAAATGATTCAAATATCACCGCAAAGATAATTAAAAATTATGTTTATGCAATAGCTTTCTTATAAAAATTCATTCAAAATAAAAAATGGATACAAAATCAAATTGAAGCAGTTAGCCTTATCATCCCTGTAGTAACCCGTTCATCGGTATTTACGATCCCGATGAACACAAAAGACCGAGAGTCCAGATGAATCTTTAACAACTATTGTTCAGGAGGTATTTGCATGTTATTCTTTTTTAGCTCATTTTCAAGTAGTTTTACCCGTTTCTCCAGTTGTCTAGCATATTTCTTCCATTTGCTGTTTTCATTCCTTTTTTCAACAAATTTTGACATGAGTACTGGTATTCTTTGTAATGTCTCATTTCGTTTATTACTGATTCTCTCAACCAGTTTCTCGAGTTCTCGTTTTGATTCAAGCCTACTGTTACTCAATCTCAGAGTTTTCACTTCCTCCTCCAGCTTTCGTGTGTAAGGCTCTAAGGATTCCATTTCCTTCAATAGCTTCCTATACCCCTCTATGATATACTTCATCTGCACCTCGTAAGGTACATCATTCTGAGGGTATGACCGATACTCATTTTCCATGTTTACCTACTTTTATTACATCCACCAATCCTTAAGCGACTTGTAGAATAAAAAGATGCAACATACTACTAATATCACTACACACCATGGCGATATCGACCACCCAATCAGCAGGATAATAACGAGCCATACAAAGTATGCTATCTTTAACATATCAGCAAATACTTATAATATAAAGATCCTTCAAAAGTAATTAGTTATCGTATTCTTCTTATCCATCTTTTACTAGCCTCCATTCCCCATTGTACATGCCATGTCCTACCTATAACTTTATCTATTAGAATGAATTGATACATATTTTTTGTAGGATAAAGTTCAAACTGACCAGCTTCAATTGTTAACAATGAAAGATCTTCAGAGTTAATTGGTACACTTCCTTCATTATTCTCATCAAGAGACCATTGGAGTTGATCAATTTCACCTGTCTTAGTATTCAATTTCAAGAATGTATAAATATTATCCGTTGGGTATAATTTATAAACTTCAGGTGCATTTAAACTAAACTCAATATTTTTTAGACGTAATAACATATCCATGAGCAGGGTGTCCCTGTCTGCCTGCGTTAAAGTAGATATTTTCTTATCTATAGCCTTCGTTTGAGAAAACGCCGATGATGTTAATAACACCATTAAAGTAATAGCAAGTAATTTTTTCATATATCAATAGTTTATGTAAAATACGATATTACTGAGTAATAATGTTTCTTAAATCAGAATAGCTCTTCACCACATCATAGCTGACTGTAGAATTTGAGATGGTGGCAAAGTGGCGTCGAGCACACTCTATCTTTATTTTTTCAGTATCCCTGAAGTCATTAACTTCATCACTCTCATAGCCTTTCGTTTCTGCAACGAAATAGATATGTTTTACATCTGATCCTTCTTTAAACACAATGGCCCAGTCTGGATTATAATGCCCAGCCGGTGTATTGATATAGAAGCCACCTGGTAGTTTCGTATATACAGCGACTTCATTTTGTGTTTCAAGATCTTTTGCAAAATTCATCTCTATACCTTTTGAGTCAACCACGACAAGGTCATAAAGAGATTTAGCCGATTCTATGGCATTTACACCAAGTCGGCCCTTGAGAGCTGATGCACTGAAAATATCAGAATCAAATTTTTTATCCAGCTTATGATAAGTTACATGTTCTACAACTGCAATAGCCTTACATTCGTTGATAATATTAGAAGCATGAATAATAAACTCTTCCGGATTGGCTTTAAACCAGTTGAAAGTCTTGGGGCTTATCTTTTGCAATATCGTTACGATAACCCTTCTTGTCAATCCTGTATTATCAACCAGTTTGCCAATAAGATCATATTTTACACTATCACCAACAAGTTCATGAATGGTTGTTGTCTTAGCTTCATGTACCTGCATGGCATTACCTACAACAAGCTGCTCTTTACTCTTGATCTTATTCATAGCACCTTCTACCATACGGATACTTATCTCTGATACTTTCAGACGGTTGTCTAATTCTATAACGGCTCTCTTGATCAAGTCATCTGTCTTAAAGTCTACAGTATAATATGTTCTATGATTGATTTTATTCCAAAGTGCCTGGAACTCTTTGCGCTCAAATCTCTTGTTATCAAACTTCGCTTCGCGAACTTGCCTTGCATCCTCAGGACGTACAGTATCAGGATTGAATACAGCATCAAGACGATTGACGATATCCGTCTTGAACTCGTTGTATTCCTCTCCGAAGTCCAATGTTCCTTGTTGCTTTTCATCGTGGAACTTTTGTGTCAGCTGTCCCTGGCGGTTGACATAACCATTCGCCGCCAATGAAGCGAAGAGGAAACTAGCACCGAGGTCGTCAATCTTCTGTTTCTCACCCCGTGCATTTGTAACCACCATGCCGGCAAACAACGAAGGCTGCACCTTGATGGGACGATCACCCACAGCGTCTGCAATCTCCGTCTGAAGCTTTGAAGCAAAGGAGTTATACGACTCACTTGCAATAACGGTCAGCTCATTAACCTCAAACACTCTTCCGTGCAACACATTTTCATCTTGTCGCTCTCCCTCTGCATTTACACAAAGGCGCATACCACGACCTACCTCCTGACGTTTCTTTGTCTGGTTGTCGCTGTCTTTGAGCGTACAAATCTGGAACACGTTAGGGTTATCCCAGCCCTCTTTCAGGGCAGAGTGAGAGAAGATAAAACGAGTAGGCTCAGAGAATGAAAGCAATCGTTCCTTGTCTTTCATAATCAATTCATAGGCAGAGGCATCGTTACTACTTTCATTTCTCACTTCTGTGGCTTTAGGCTGAATGTAGTGCCCTTTCTTGTCACGTGAGAAATAACCATTATGCACTTGGTTCGCACTGAACTTCTTCAGATAAGCCACATATTCGGGATCATCAGAGAACTCCAGTTGTAATTGCCCAACTATATTGTTATATTCCTCCTCAAAGATTTCTGCATATTTACCATTTCTGGTACCACCACCTGCCTCGTATAGACGGTAGTTATCCACATGATCAATAAAGAAAAGAGAAAGACATTTAATGCCCAATTTAAACAATTTTCTTTCTTTAGCTATATGCGAAAGAATTGTCTCACGAATCTGGTGTCTACGAACATATATTTCATTTACCCTACCCACCATTTCGCCTTCGCTCAATACCAAACCATTTAAAAAGCGTACGGTGTGATTATAGCCATCAATGCTCTCTATACGGTAATTGTTAGTGTATTCCTCTAACTGTCCTGACTGCTGATAAATATCAAAACCATCAGAAACGGTCTGAGTCACCTGCCTGATGGAGTTTGCCATCCGTTTGTCGAAACCGATACGGGCTACGGGATTACCTTTTGATAGTTCGATGCTTTCCAGATATACATAGCCATTGGTGGCTGTTGTACCCTTCTGTTCAATACCCTTAACTGAGATTTTCTTCACCAACTTCATATTGTAGGCATCCATTGCATCCAGGCGATACACCATATTCACGATGTCACCGGCTCTGTGTGTCGCACTATACAACAAAGTAAAAAGTGGATGAAACTCTTTGAGTCTGTTTCGTGTAGCATTATTACGATCCGCACCAAGTACAGACTGTGGTTCATCGATGATAAGGATGGGATTCGTAGAAGCAATCACATCGATAGGCTTACGTGAGCGGAATGCATCCAATTTCATATAGATGCGCCTTGCATCCTCACCACGAGCAGCAAAAGCCTGGGTATTGATGATCATCACGTGCATATTACTGTCGCTGGCAAACTGATCAATCTTGGTCAGCTGTTTACTGTCATAGATAAACGACTGTATGCGCTTACCATATTCTGCAGCAAAATGCTCGCTCATTATCTCGAATGAGCGACTCACGCCCTCACGAATGGCAATGCTTGGTACAACGATAATAAACTTACTCCAGCCATATAGTTTGTTCAGTTCGAACATGGTCTTAATGTAGGTGTAAGTTTTTCCTGTACCCGTTTCCATTTCAATAGTGAGACGTAAGTCTCTGCTATCTATCGTTTCCGAAGGGCGTAATTGTGCTGGTATCTGTATCGCACGTATATTATCCAGCAACTGTCCTTCAGGAACAGTGATCGGCTGATTGCGGAAACCCACGACATCAAAAAGATCATAAGTTCCTTGATTGCTCCAACCCATGTCGTGCGTAAACTCAACCATCGCCTGATTGCGCTGCCCACGGAACACATCCGTCACGGCACGCGCTGCATCCGTCTGGAATTGCTGGTTTTTGAATTTAAGTTTCATATATGAATGAATCGAATTATACAAATTTAATTTACTATTCTAATATCATCATCTTACCTGAGCCAAAACATTTACCACAACTATATTTTCTTTCATGCTTATGCCTGTCTGAGCGGAAACAAACAGCACATGGTATACCATTCTCATTACCTTCAAACCAATAGTCCCCCAAATCAACATAACCTTTTCCGTTACATTTATCACAAGTCTTATAGCCTTTAATAATTTTATTATTATTTAATGCATTATATTCATTATCATTTATTGAACGAGAGGTAGAAGATTTTGTGGGAAGCGTATTGCTATTATTAGAAGAATTAGATGGGGTAATCATTGTATTATTACTTTGATTTTTCCCTTTTTTCCCTTCACGGTATTCCGTAGGTTGACTATTGGTATGCGTATAGTCTTTCAAACTGCCATTGTTGTTTGGAGATGTAGTTTGCTTGTATTCTACATTGTATCCATTAGAAGTCCCATACCCCCCAGAGCCACCGCTGACATGGCTTGAACCAAATCTTGGTAATTTCAAGTCTCCTTTTATTAAATGTTCTGTACAACCCCTTATACCGGATATGATAGCCGCAACTATAATGATAGCCAATAAACATCCACACCCATCATTGTTTCGATATGCCATTTCTTTTGTTATATTTTTAATCAATCAAAGTATAGATTGCTGCAATCAGAAAATCAAACTAAGTAAAATGCAACAGAGGCCACTGTGATAATGTAGGCAATTGTGACTAAGCATCCCTTGTTATACTTTTCTATTTCTCTTTTTGTAGCCAATGCATTAAAGTAATATGCTCTGTATACATCTTCATTGGATATTTCCTTTCCATTATTAGCACAGTCAGGACATAATCTTATATACATGATATCTGAGGAAGCTTTTATTTTCATCCAACCCGGCATAATCGCATTTCCGAGACCAACTGAAAGATTTGATATTTTCCGTTTGATAACGGCTTCATTTATAAGATGTTTCTTTCTGCATCGAGGACAATAGAAATATATTTTGAAGTCGTTCAGAGCCTTATTTATCTTTGCCTCGATTTGAGCCTCTGATAAATAGATCCAATCGTCATCAATATATCCTTTTATCTTCTTATCGTCATAAGATCCTTCTTCTAAGGCCTCCCATTGGCGAACACGATCTATTAAGTCAATATATTTTGTATCCCAATATTTATTGATCATATTACTTTATATAAATGATTATCATATAATTAAATTACACGAACATTATTCTTCACCTCTTCATCTGTCCAGTCGCATTTCTGCTTGAAGAGTTCAAAGAGATTCATCTTCTGTGCAGCTTCATTGAAACTGCTGTCACGGAAGACGACACGCACAGGGGAGAGTGCAGCGATAGCGTCAATCACCTTTTCTGTGACATTGCCATCGAAGCAAGCCACGAGATCGCCATCGTTCACATTGTGTATGGTGCAGCCGTCCACCTTTTGCGATGACAAAGGCATCGACAACTCTACGCCCCAACGGAGCATACAGTCGAAGAGCAGGTCAAGATCTGTGCGGTCTTCCTTGATATTGTCAAGCAAGCCAGCCAGCAAATCCTGAGTGTAGTCTTTCGGAGCAAAAGCAACTTCCTTGTAGTTGCTGCTATCGCACTTGAAGACACGGAAACCTGTATCAAGGTCTTTTGCTTCAGGATGCTCCTCTTTGATTTTCTTTCCTGCACGACGAATTCTTTCTTTGCCGATTTCACAGATGTTCTTGTAGCCATTTTTAAAGGCTTCAGAATCTTTTTCAGTGACTTCTGGAATCTGCGTAAGAATAAATTTTCGGGAGCCTCCGTCTTTACTATTTATTTGCATTACGGCCTGTGCAGTTGTCCCTGACCCTGAGAAGAAATCTAATACAACGGCATCTTTATCATTTATGATTGTAAGTAAGTACAAAATGAGGTTTACGGGTTTGGGATAGGAAAAACTCTTATTTCCAAATAATTCAGAAAAATCTTTTGTGCCATCCTGTGACATTCCTATGTCATCAGGTAATTTTGTACTAACAGGAACTCTTCCAAAATTATCACCGGCTTTTAATTTGTCATCCCTCTCCCAATATCGAAGTACAGGCTTGGAAATTTTCAGGAAATCATAATCACCAGGAAATACGATTCTGTTATTGTCAAGATATTGCTGAAAATCTCTTTCTGTAATTCTCCATACAGCCTGCGGATTAACCGGGTATTTTGTACCATTCTTTGGGTCAACTATGGTAAAATTACTGTTTGGTCTCTCTGTTGCAGTCCGTTGAGTTGACATATCATGTATTCTCCACCTTTCATTAGGGAAATCTGGAGTAGAATAGTATTTTCGTTCTTTTCCATCTATACTCGCTGCAAATAAATCTGTTTTGGCATAGCAAATTATTTGTTCATAATCTTGTGACACGCCAAAAGGAACATCTGATTTAGCAGTTCTTTTTCTCCATGGGAATGAAGCAATGAAATTTGACTCTCCAAACACCTCGTCGGAGATTTTCTTTAAATTTTCAACTTCATTATCATCAATACTCATGAAAATAACGCCATCTTCTTTAAGAAGAGATCTTGCTATCATAAGCCTTGAGTAAATCATGGAGCACCAATCAGAATGGAATTTGCCATTTGATTCTGTATTCTTTACCATTCGCTCACCGGTTTCGTTGAAAACTCCAGCAGCTTCATCTTCTTCCTGCTGTGTGCGGTGGAAGTCATCATGATACACAAAATCATTGCCCGTGTTATACGGCGGGTCAATGTATATCATCTTGACCTTGCCCATATAAGAGTTCTGGAGCAGTTTCAGAACTTCGAGGTTATCGCCCTCGATATAAAGATTTTGTGTGTTCTCCCAGTAAACACTCTCCTCAGGACAGGGGCGCAGCGTCTTGTTGATGGGTGCAGCAGCCTCACGGAGGGCTGCACGTTTGCCCACCCAAGTAAAGTCATAGACTTCTGGGGCATCTTCCACTGTCTGATCACCTAAAAGCAGACGAAGTTTATTGAAATCGACTACTCGATGCACCTCACCGTCTTCACCCTTTGCTTCTGTGAAGCAAGAGGGGGCAATCTGGTAGAGTGCATCCAGATTGAGCTGTGCGCCGTTAGGCGTCTGCATATCTATATGTTTTGGTTGTTCCATATTTTATTGTTTTGTTATGATTGCTATGAGTATTGTAACAAGAATACCAATAATGGCAATTAAGGAAGTAATAATCCATTTGTAATCTTGCCAAATAGATGGATTCGTAAGCTTTGGATTTATATGAACATATGCTATTCCTTTATCTGTGATTTCAGGATATAACATGCCGTCTTTTGAACCTTCAAGTTCAATAAAATCTTCTTCTTTGAGTAGTATCAAATCTTTTTCGTCAGATTCACTTATTTCAGGCTCTTTATCTTGACTCAAAGCCAAGAGGATGGTCTTTGCTCTTTTTGTAAGATATACTTTTTCCATTATTTCAACTCCTCTAGTTTCTTTTTAAGATTATCCAATTCCTTGCGCTTCTCCTTCACTTGCTTATTCAAGGCAAGCTGTCGGTCAAGCTGTGGTTCCTTTCGCATCTTCTTTTGAAGGCTCTCCAGCTCTGCTTCAGCTGCAGCGATTTGCTTCTTCAGTGCCACGATGTCAGCCATGGCACCAGCTTTGTGCTCTCCGATGCCCGACACCTGCGCCACGAAGTTGTCATAGATACGGGGCAATGACTGTCCTTGCACGTTCAGATCAAGGTCTCCCATCGGCCTCCATGGCGAAGCAAATGCCTGTCTGATCTTAAACTTCGTCTTCGTGTCATCCGCCCAGTCTTTGTAATTGATGAGCAGCATGGCACTGTTATCATGTACGAGAACAAATACGATGTGGTGAGGCATGTTTGTATCGATGAAGTTGAAGAGCTCTGTCGGGCAATCCGGTTGCTTGAGATTCACCACGAACACCTCGATTTCCTTCATATCCTCCGTATCAGTAACATTGAGCGTAGGAGCCGATAACTTGTACAGCCAAGTGATGTTAACCACATCATTCACAAAGCGTGACTTCATGCGAGGGTTCACCTCCATGAACTTGTAGAACATTGTCTTCGGCACAACACGATTGACAATGGTGCTTTGTGGATAGTGAAGAATATTATCCACGGGCACCTCCCTCCTTTATTACTAAGAAACAAATCAACTCGAAATCATCAAGCCCCTTGATATCATCTACCAAAGCTGAGGTCTCACCGACAAAGAACAGACTTTCGAGATCGCTTTCCTCCTTTTGTTCAACAATAGTACCAACAGCTTTTTGCAGCAGTTCGCTATAGTGCTGCATCTTTCTTCCGTCCCTGGTTTCACGATTGAAGGCGTGGCACAGTTCCAGTATAGGCTCCGTCTTACCCTTGCATGCGAGGCGCATAATGTCGAGCAGTCGCTTCGGTGACAGATGATTGATGATAGGCTCTCCATCATCAGACAGATATACCATATAGAACGGATGCAGAAGATTCTGCCTACCGATATTCACTGCATTATTCCTGTTCTTCAGAATAAAGATAACGCCTGGCTTCGCCTGTTCGCTTGCTGGTACGACGGCACACATTCCATAAGGAGTATGTTCTATGTCTGGATTATCTTTCATGTAGGCAAGTAGATCCAAACGGAACTCATTCAATCCCAAGTCCATGATATTGATGCCCGTGTCCATGTCCTCCAGATCCACCACTTCCTCCTGAAGACGCTGTAGCTGACTCTTGCGATAATCAAGATCAGCTTGCTCCTCATCTGAAAGCAAGACATTACTATTACCTGCACCAGTTATGTTCACACCTGTCATGCGTGCTTCCACACGCCCCTTCAGGCGAAGGTAGTCATCCAGTTCAATATCTGGCCAATAATTAACCAGCTGAATCACTTCGTTACGAGATCCGATACGATCGACACGCCCGAATCGCTGGATGATACGCACTGGGTTCCAGTGGATATCGTAGTTGATGAGGTAGTCACAATCCTGCAAGTTCTGGCCTTCACTAATACAGTCTGTTGCAATAAGAACATCAATTCGCTCTTTCACATTGGGTAGTAAGCTGTCAGCTTCCTTTGAAACAGGCGAGAAAAGTGTTAAGATGGTATTGAAGTCTGCTTTTACCCCTTTTATCGTTTCTCGGACAGCATCACCCGTTACGAGCCCTGTATGGAGTCCTTCATTTTTTAATATTGCAGGTGCAAGATTTTTATAAAGATACTCCGCTGTATCTGAGAATGCCGTGAAGATAATAATCTTCTTATTATCATGGTTGATAGGATGTGCAAACTTTTCTCGTATATTTCCGATAAGCATTTGCAACTTGCTGTCATGCTCTGGCGTAATATCCTGGAGCATGACTAATAGTAAATCAATGATCTCTTTGTCAGCGTTTATGTCACGCTTCCAGGAGCGGCAATCCATATCAGCCAATGATACTTTCGTTTTCTTACCACCGATAAGGAAATCATTCTCACTATCATCACTGTCAAACATGCCATCTAATGATTGAAGAGATAATGTAGCATCTTGCCGGTTTTCTAAAAAACGATTAATATCATTCAGGGTTTCATCGATTTGATCCTTCATACGAGAGAGAGTCAACTTAAAAGAGTTTACTGAAGACTCTAAACGTTTCAGTAAATTGATGGCCATGAGTTTCTTCAATCCCTTTTCACGACCAAACATGCCAAGGTTAGACCCTTTGTCATCTTTGTCTATCTCATATTTGTACTGCATGGAAGGCAGGATATAATCTGAGGGTGCATATATGCTCAGATTAAGCTCATCCAGTTGTTCAGAGATATCCTTGTATGTTATTGCCTCATTGAGGTCGGTTAAGTGTGGGCGTTTGGATATGGGGCGCAACCGCGTGGGAAACTTACCAATATCGGCAGTATCGTAGTATTTCTCAATATGTTTTCTACTACGTGCGATGGTTACAGCATCAAGCACCTGGAAAAAATCAAATGAAAGCATATCCAAAAGTTTCTCCGCAGTACGCTCTTTTGGATCATCTATATGAGCCCAAATATTATACTGCTTTTGCGCTGATCGGAAAATATCCTCGATGGGCCTTTCCACATCTAACTTATCATTGATTAGTTCCTGCTTACCTTCATATGCCAACTGTAACTGGTTCTTCAAATCATTAAAGCGATTGTTTACTGGTGTTGCAGAAAGCATAAGAACTTTTGTTTTTACTCCCGCCCTGATAACCTTATTCATCAGTCTCAAATAACGGTTTTCACGTGGATTCTCGTCATCCTCATCTGTGGTGATTTTTCCACCATTGCGAAAGTTATGGCTTTCATCAATCACAATGAGATCATAGTTACCCCAGTTGAGTAAAGCTAAATCGATACCGTTGCTCTTTCCCTGATCACGACTGAGGTCAGTATGGAATAAGACATCATAACGAAGGCGATCCTTCTCCAAAGGATTATTCTTATAATTGCTTTTGTATGTATTCCAGTTGTCGTATAACTTCTTCGGGCAAAGTACGAGCACCGACTTATTGCGGTTTTCGTAATATTTGATGACAGAAAGAGCTGTAAACGTTTTACCCAATCCTACACTATCTGCCAGTATACAACCGTTATATGTTTCCAGTTTGTTGATGATGGCTAACGCAGCATCTTTCTGGAAGTTATAGAGTTTATTCCAAATTTGTGAAGACTTGAATCCTGTCGCTTCATTAGGGAGAACGTCTTCACTTATGTCTTCTAAGAATTCATTAAATATGTTATACAGAGTGACAAAGTAAATAAAGTCTGGAGCATTCTCTCGATAGACATTCTCAATATTCTCAATGATAGCTTCTGTAACATCTGAAAAATTAGTGTTGTCTTGCCAGAAGTCATTGAAGTTCTTTAAATAAGCATCACTAATCGGTGATGGCAAACGCTGGATTAGTTGAAATATATTATTGCCTCTCTCACAACCCAGTTCTGTTGTCGTGAATTCGTTAAAAGGCATATATGTCATCAGTTCATCATCATTCTTTACGTTCAGGAATCCTGGCATCTGCAACTGCGAGACATTCGTTTTGAAACGTACCTTCTGACGAATCCAGTCAGCACACTCTTTTGCTATAGCTCTCTGAGTCAGGTTATTACGAAGCTTTATTTCAAAGTCAGATCCATAAAGCGTACGCTCACGATTTAGTTTGGGGATATAAAATTCCCTTTTCTGTTTTTTAACCCGCTCTTTATTGAATGTTGGTGAAGTGAAGATGAAACGTAATTCGTCAACCTTTTCCAATTCTTTTTGTAGTGCTTCAAAAGCATATATAGAGAATGTGGCAGCAGCCATTGAAACTTTTGAGCCCTGTTTCAATGTTACTTTCAAGTCGTCGATGACCCGTGCTGTTATATTGTCAAACTGTTTAGGTATATCCATAATTATGTCTCATAAGGTGATTAGCCATTCAGCGTTTGCACTGTAATTAGTTGATGGTTTATTTCTCTGCAAATATACAAAATTAATTTTAAACAAATATTATTAGCATGCTTTTTTATTTATGATTTAATAATATGTGACATAGCATGTAAAAGACCAAGAGACCGAGAGACCAAGAGACCGAGAGACCAAGAGACCGAGAGACCAAAAGACTTATTTTGAAGGTACAGGATTGTTCTCTACGTTAAATTGATGTTAAAGATTGGGAGACCTTACAAAATAATGATATTTTTAACTATCTTTGTGTCAGTTATTTACATCTTGCACGGAGCAAGGATTTTACTTGATCTTTAATCTAATTTTGTATGATGAAAAACACAGATGAATTTATCATTAGGGCATACGGCAGAATGGAACTGGCGATGAAGTATTCGCCGGATATTACTCCACCATCTGCATACAGGAAACTTTGCAGGTGGATTGATCGTTGCCCTGGTCTGAAACAAAAACTAAAAAGAATAGGTTATTCTCCACTCACGAGACAGTTCACTCCATTACAGGTAAAAATGATTGTAGAACATCTGGGAGAACCCTGATTAAACGGTGCTTTGGTTTTGTAAAATATTATTACTTAATATTTGTTTTACTTAATTATTTTGTAAGTATTTTTCAACATTATCAAAGATACATTTTCCCTATAGCAAAGGTGGCCTTTTCTTATGGAAAAGGCCACCTTTGCTAT
>CADBSW010000156.1 GCA_902797505.1 uncultured Prevotellaceae bacterium
AACCTTTTCATCACCCCTACCGGACATATCACCACCTCCATACTCGTAAACGGCAAGCCATGCCTGTTTATGATCGACACCGGAGCTGGGGCCACAGTCATCGACCGCACGAAGCAAGACCGTTTCGGACTGAAGCTTACACACTCCTCAGACTATGCCGCCGGTATTGGCTCTGTGTCAGCACTTGCAGGTACAGAGGCCATGATGACAATCAATGGCCAACAAATCAAGGTAGATAGTCTCTACCTGATGGATATCTCCTTCGTCAATGCAGAATTAAAGAAGAACCAAGGCAGGAAAGTGGACGGACTATTAGGGTCTGACTTTCTCAAGAAGCACCATGCCGTGATTGACTATGGTAGGAAGAAAATAATCTTCCCCACCTTATTCCGACAGTGATACGGTGGGGATGTGGTTGTTACAAGAATTATTCTTGCAAAAAATGAGTTTGCCTTCATTATTTACATAATGTATTTATAATCAAATCGTTATACGAATGAAGGCAAAAATTTTGCCTTCATTCGCCTTCATCAGACCAAAACAAGTTGTTTTGCTTTAGCAATAGTGACTTTTCTCATGGGATTTAATCATCTTTTCCAGACCAAAACAACTTGTTTTACTTTCGAGATAGTCACTTTTATACGACATTCTACTACATTCGCATGTATGTAGTAGTCATTTATCATAGGGACTTGATCTCTCATCTGAGCGTTTCATGCTACCTATAATCACAATGATACAGGCACAATACTTGGAAAATACAGCATTTTTTCGTATCTTCGCTGCCAGATATGGCAAGGACAGCGATTATAGGAGGGGGTGCGGCAGGATTCTTCCTGGCCGTCTGCCTGAAGGAGATGATGCCGGAGATGGAGGTCACCATCTTCGAGAGCGGCAGTAAGGTGCTGCGTAAGGTGGCGGTATCCGGGGGCGGACGGTGTAACTGCACGAATACCTTCGAGGATATACGTGATCTGAAAGAGGTGTATCCCCGTGGTCACCGACTGATGAAGCGCCTCATGAAAGGGTTCAGTGAGCGCGATGCCTACGAGTGGTTCGAACGGCATGGCGTACGACTGACCATCCAGGAAGACCACTGTGTGTTCCCGCAGTCGCAGGATTCGCAGACGATCATCGACTGTTTCCTGCATTTCTGTAATCGTTATGGTGTGAAGATACGAACAGGAAAGCGCATCACGTCGCTGGAACAGTTATCCGACTACGATTTTGTCTGCGTGACCACCGGTGGACAACCGAGAGCCGAAGGCTTGCAATGGCTTGCCGACATAGGACATGAGATCATTGCTCCTGTGCCCTCCCTCTTCACTTTCAACATAGAGGATGCGGCTCTCCGAGCATTGATGGGCACCGTCACCGAGAACACCTCGGTGATGATACCCGGCACATCTTTCCGCGCCTCAGGAGCCTTGTTGATCACCCATTGGGGCATGAGTGGACCGGCGATTCTCCGACTGTCCAGTTATGCTGCGCGACATTTGGCAGAGGGTGGATACCAATCGCCGTTGAGTGTCAACTGGATCAGCCAGAAGGAGAATGAGGTGACTGAGGAGTTGCAACGTCTTTCCATCCAATACCCACAGAGACAACTCGCCAATATCCGGCCCTACGACTTGCCGAGTCGCCTGTGGAGTTATCTGTTGTCAAAGAGTCTGAACGAGAAGGCTGAGAAACGTTGGGGAGAGTTGGGGAAGAAAGATCTTCATCGACTGGTGAATACCCTCACCAACGACAACTACACGATCCACGGGCGCTCAGCATTTAAAGAGGAGTTTGTCACTTGCGGCGGCATCTCCCTCAACAGCGTCAACAGCAATACCCTTGAGAGTCGGCACCATCCTCACCTGTACTTCGCCGGAGAGGTGCTCGATATCGACGGCGTTACGGGCGGTTTCAACTTCCAGGCCGCCTGGACGACAGCCCATGCCGTGGCGAGGGCAATCGTTGCAGCAGCCTTTTAATAATAGAAAATCATTATATTATCATTGAAGGACTGTCAGTAAGATATTTTTTGCGAGAAACATTTGGAGGTATAAAAATTTATACCTATCTTTGCAAAAAAGGAAAAGAATGCCGACGTTATTGACAATATTTGGTATAAGATTCTACTTCTATTTGGATGAGCACATGCCCATCCATGTCCATATATCATGTGGTGGTAAGAAAGCTCTTGATACATGTTATATACAAAGAGGATTTTATTAGTGAGTGGCACAAGAGATTTGGATAATTGAACATTGTTAACTATGGAACAGATAAAGAATTTGTGGTTTGATAAAAACCGTATATACATCAGGACTACTGACGAGAGGATACTGAGTCGCCCCCTCAAGGCCTACCCTGAGTTGGATGAAGCCTCCGTTGAACAACGAAATGATTTTACCTTTGATGAAGACGGAATGGCTATAAGATGGGAAGCATTAGACGCCGATATGCACATCTCAAGTTTCTATGAGACTTCCGAACCCAATGAACAGAATGAAGTGGCGGCTATGTTCAATCGTTTCCCATGGTTGAATATCTCCGAGGTCGCACGCTATCTTGGTATCAACAAGAGTTTGTTAGCACGATATATCTATGGCATCTCTAAGCCAAGTGAACAGAGGTTTCAGCAAATACGTGATGCCCTGCACACATTTGGAAAGGAATTACAGAGTGCTTAATCTATCTTCCCCACCCTATCCCTACATATCAAAGGGAACCCCCAAGGGAAAAATACGATTATAAACAGATAATAGAAAAGGCAAACACAAATAACATATGAAACAGCAACATGCAGTGATTGTGCTCTTTGCAATGATCTTAGCGTCAAGCCTGACGAGTCTTGGCAGTTATCGCTTTACGAGCCAGATGGTGAGTGAGGATATAGACAGGGCTCTTGCGATTACTATGCAGGAGCAGCAGAGTGATGTCATCAGTCAGGACACCATCCGAACCTTCAACAGTCATCTGCATATAGCAGAACTGCGAGGTAAGGCAACACTGGCCGTCGATACCCGCAGCAGACAGTTTAAGGCCTATGCCCATTGCTCGGAGGCCACCATTTTCAGTCTCTCCGACCAGCGGCCTGCCGCGTTGCTATGGGTGCTGACGGGATTATGGATGATGTTTATCTGGTATCGCAGGCATTTAAGTGAAAAGGATATCACCGCAATACCATTACCCTGCGGCAAGGACTTTGGAGGTCTGACCTACTCAGAAGGTGAAGGTCGTTTCTATACTGCTGAGGGCAATAGGCTGCCGTTGACTCCCATGCAGCAGCAACTGATGGAGATGTTCTTCCGTTCACCCTCCCATTCAGTATCAAAGACAGAGATCTGTGAGGCTCTGTGGCCCAAGAAACCAGATGCCAGCGATACGCTCTACACCCTTATCCGTAGGCTGAAACCCATCGTGGAGCAGCATTCTCAATTTATAATCGAATCAGACCGCAGCAAGGCCTACAGATTGACTATCAAATAGATACAATACTGACATAGTAACTGACAACGAAATGTCAGACAAATGTCAGGAAGATTTTTCGGTTGTCAGAAACGTTTTTTGCAATTTTGCAGCCAAAATGATGAAAGAAATGAAAAGACTGATTCTTTTTTCAATGGTTTGCATGATGGCAACAACGATGCAAGCACAGGATGATGGTGGGCAGCAGCCGTCAGAAAAGACTGTTACGCTGGATGAAGTAACGGTCAAGGGAGCACGTATCGTACAGAAAGTGGACGGACAATGGATTTTCCCGACCAAACAACAAATCGCCACATCCCCCAATGGCTATTCGCTGTTGGCAAAACTCACCCTGCCGCATATCCGTGTTGACGAAGCCATGAACAGTATCACGGCATTGACGAATCTTGGAACCGTGCAAGTACGTATCAACGACATCGTTGCTACACGTGAGGATCTGCAGACACTCGATATGCAAGGCATCGAACACATTGAGTTGATCGATAATCCTGGTGTGCGCTATGGTGAGGGTATCGCATACATCATTGATATCAAGGTGAAGAAAACCGTAAGTGGCTATGTCCTGGGTACTCAACTCACCAACACGCTCACAACGATCAACGGCAATGAGGCACTCTACGGGAAAGTGAATCACGGACGAAGTGAGTTTGCCCTTAACTACGGTATCGATTACCATCACTTCAAGGGACTGGCATACGATGAACGCTCTACCTATCTGTTGGAAAACGGCCATGCGGTCACCATGCATCGGCAGAGTGAGCAGATAAGGAATAAGAACCTCAGCCATAATGCCCAGCTGACCTACAGTCTCAGCGACAGCAGTTATGTGTTGCAGGCGAAACTAAGTGGTAGTAAGAGCATCCATCCTCAGAGGAGAGATGCCGATATGCTCATTAACGGCACACCCTACGAAGAACATTCATCATCACGTGCCAGTTCACCATTGCTTGACCTCTATTATCATCAAGACTTCAAACGCCATCAGTCGCTGACGGCTAACATAGTGGGAACGTATATCCGGACAAAAGGTGATGTAGAGAACAATGAGGGGGGCGCCTACCACTATATAACCGACGGCAAGACCTGGTCGCTGTGGAGTGAGGCTATCCATGAGAACCGTCTGAAGCCGTTTACGCTTTCCTCTGGGATGCAATATGAACAGCGGTATAGTCATAACGAGTATCAAGGCGATGCCAAGGCCGTCAACGATATGCATACCTCTTCTCTCTATCTGTTCTCTCAGCTGAAAGGACATCTCGGGAAGTTCAACTATATGGGGGGTCTTGGCGCCAGTCGTCGTTACTACAGGCAAGGTGATACGCAAGACAACTTCTGGCTCTTCCGGCCGAAAATCACTGTCAGTTATCCTTTGGCAAATCGTCTGAAGCTGAAGTACGACTTCGAGATCTCCCAGCATGTCTCGCAGATTGCACTTGTCAGTGATGTCAGCATCAAACAGAACTCGATGGAGACCATTCTTGGTAATCCCGATATACATCCCAACCGCGTCACATCCCATCATCTGACGCTCTCGTATTCCTCGCCTCGTTTCACATCAGAGCTACAAGGCTATTATCGCATCAACTCCCACTGCAACATGGAGAAATACATCCGTAAAGATGGACATTTCTTTCAGACACAGACCAACGGACGGAGCAGTGAGAGCCATCAAGTTTACTTGAATGGCCGAGTCGTGACGGACGAAGGCAAAGCCAACGCTGACAATGAGTGTAACTTCTTCTATTTCGAAAGTTATAATCAGTGGGACATCATACCCGACAAGCTGATGGTTACCCTCTATGGCGGCATCTACCGTTTCTTCAACTATGGAGAGGATTATACCCACACCTACACGTCTTTCAATGGTGGCTGCTCGCTTCAAGCCTACCTGGGGCGGTGGACACTGGGAGCATACGCAGACAACGGTTGGAACTTCATGGAGGGTGAGCATCGTGGTCATCAGGCACCAGCCTGGTATTTCACCTGCAACTATCGTATCAGCACTGCTCTCAGCATCTCCCTACATGCCCAGCATCCGTTCAGCCAACATCCGCTGACCAACAAAACGGAAGTCGTGAGTCGTTACGTGCAAAAAGAAGTTTCGCAACACAATCGCGACTATGGCAACATGATCACCCTCAAACTCTCCTATCGGCTTGATCATGGACGTAAGTATCGTGACATCCAGCGCATCATGAATCATAGTGACAGCGAAACAGGTATCCTTCAAAGCAAGTAATCATGCGAAAAGTCATTTTCATATTCGTTGCCTTTATCCTCATAGTGGTATGCATTGAGTGGGTAGATGCCTGCCCGGAAGTGAAGACCGACAAGGAGATGTTCAAACGAAACCTGACTTACGCTGATATGTATGAGTATAAGGACTCAACATACGACTACGTTATCCGCTATCCTTCGTTTTTTAGCGAACAGCCTAACGATGCAGGTCATACCCGTTTCTGCTATAATGATCCATGGGCTACCGTAGTGCTCGAAGGCTACACGTTGAGAGATCAGGGAAAGAGCATTAGGGAGACAAAGAATTCCTTGGCCCAACTCCTTCATGCCACCAGTGAGGAGATGGGCGATGATTACTTTATTCTCTCAGGACCGCAGTATGAACAGGAAGGACGAAGGCAAAGACAAAATGAAAGTCTGATAGAGGGCTATAGCTTTTACTCCAAGTTCATTCGTAATGGCAAGCTCTGGTTTGTCTATACGATGGTCTATCCTGACAAATACCATGATGTCCTCACGCGTCTTTTCAAAGAGATAGACGAGTGGCAGATATGGAAGCGTCCGCGCCTTAAGATAAAACAGGCGGTGGACCAAACGCCCAAGGCTGTACCAGAAGAACCTAAGTAAAAAAGTTACGTGCTATCCCCTGCCGCTCAATACCTTTGTAACCAACTGTGACAGACGGATATCGAGTTCCTTGCAGTCATCAAGGACATTCCATAGTGCATCCTCTGAGAGCACGCCACGCTTGAGATCCTGTGGAAGGCGTCCGGCCTCATCGTCGGCATAGTCCTTCTTCCAGTCATCACTGCCGTAGTATGTCTCTAACATGGCCTTGGCCTCTTGAGCCTTCTCGTACTGCTCTAATGCCAATAACATGTTCTTCACTGCTGCTACAACCTGCTCCAGCCGCTCCTCCATCTGGTTGATTCTTTCTATTTGTTTCATAATATATTGTTCTTGATAAGTATTCTTTTGCAAAGATATAGAAAAAGACTCAATCAATCAAATGATTCTCACGCAAAAAGATGGCCACAGCGATATGCCATGGCCATCGGTATTTGTCAGATACATCAATACGCAAACTTCACCACCTCCTTGCCCGTGCTGATCAGATAGGTGTCGTGATGCTTGAGTGGTATGAATACCGATTTAGCATCTACCTTTCCACGATACACGACCATACCAGTAGAAGTGAACAGTCGCAGGTAATTACCCTTGTCAAGACCGCTAATGCGTACACCGTCATTTGTCTTCTCCCAACGGATACGGTGTGAAATATTACCTTGTTCATCACGCAACTGACGGATAGCGGTGGGATCAGAATATGGCATGAGGGATACTGCGTAAGCATTACTGCTGCCATTGTAATTGTCGACGTGTGACCGTTCAATATCAGCGGTATTGTTCAGATCGAAGAGATGAGTCGTGAGATAAGCGCTGGCAGAAGTATTCACGCCAGATATCTTCACCGTGGCATAGGCCTTGCGCACACCACCATAATCCTCAAAGTCGGCTGCTGTTACCGTTGTCTCTGCCTCATCCATAAGCGGCTCTAACACACTGGGATGCGGATAGAGTCCCACGTGGATGGCATTGTGACTCTTCAGTCCGTAAAGAGAATGATCGATCAACTCCACCAGGAAGTAGTTCGTATTATTCTCCACGCTGTGGCGCACCAGTCGGAGTTCTACATTTTCAAGATCCACATGTGCAGGTGCGGCTGTAGACTTCACTTGTCTGAGCATGCTCATCTTACTGCTACGCGGATGCTGCTTAGCCTTGAACACATTATTATATACTACCGATACCGAGTTCGTGATATATCCATCGAAATCCGGCGTAATGGGATAATTGACGATAAAAGTACGTTTCTGCATCGGAGCCACATACGAGTTCTCTATCTCGAAGTCTTGCCCATTGATTGTCGCGGTGACACTGCGGATGCTGGAGGTACCTGTATTGGATACTACCACACTAATCGGCAAAGTAGAACTGCCAAGAAGAGACAGACGGGAATAGCCTACATCATAGGTGAAACTGTTGGTAAAATACTTCTCACTGGTCATGATCACTGATCCACCCGTCTCTAAGTTAGAAAGAGAATAGACCACCTTGATATGGGAGTCATCAAGAACTCCATCAAAATCTGTTATCAACAGGTTATCGTGCTCTGTTCCCATGGTTAAGGGAACAGTAACAAACGGTGACGGCAACAGACTGATACGTGAGGCATTCAGCATATTACGAGGCTCTTCCGTATAACTCTCTTCTCCATCCTCATAATGAGCATTGTTGCTAACTTCTGTCCACAAGATAGCAAAATCGTTCAGGTTCTCTGCCGCCCGGTCGCAGATAATCTTTACACGGTTAGGTGAACAATAATGCGCACCGATATCTGATCCCATCAATCCGTCGGCATAACCGTTCATCGACAGTGTCTTCACGTAAATATCACGTATGGAATCATTCTTCTCATAGAGTAGTGCAATGACACCATGGCGTCCTACCCTATTCATAAAGAAATGTACTGGTTTAAGAGATTCCTCTTTCTGGAAGAGTCTCTTCCGAGCCACATCCACTGATGAATAGACAAACCTGCTGGAGCGGTGGAGGGTATCTGTGGGATAGCTGACCAGATTAGTACCTATGAGCACCGTATCATTACGCATGATCAAGTCATACTCAGATGCAGCCAGATCCTTGTTGATGTTATGTAGGGTGATAGGATCACACCACTGTTCGCCATCGAAGATAGAGAGCACGAGTTGACCGTCAAGGGCATTGTTATACATCGAGTCGGTAGAGATCGTCTCGTCGATGGCCTTAATGACACCATGCTGCCAGATACAGGCTGCCTTGCCATCTTCCTGAATAGTTGTGACAGGCTTTGTATCTACCATTCCGTCATCATAGCTTACTCGGAACTGCTTCCAAGTACCGTCACTCTGCTTGAAGCTCGACATGATACGGGTAGATGCAGACAGTTCATTTGACTTACTCATTGCATGCTCAGGATCCATCTCGTCTGGATTGATCTTACGAGTAAGTTGTTCATAAACCACCACCTCGTGCTCTCCACGCTTGGAACGCATATGGCGACTGGCAAAAGTCTCAGAGGTCAGAGCTTCCTTACTACCATCCTTCAGGTTCAGCAGTCTGACACAATCATCGTTATAATCGGCTGGATCACCCAGGTCATTGTATACCACATGATCCTCATCAATAAAATGAGGATTGGCATCACTGGCCACATCACTTACGAGCGTGTTGCCGAAATAGCCCATATTAAGCGATGGTACGCGCTTATAACTATCAGCCACGGTCTGCGCCTTACTGTTAATTGCTGTGAGCCAGTAAGGGAAGTCTTTATGGAATGGGTTATGACCGTTATCTGGCTTATATTTCTGTGTGGCCAGGTAAAGACCTGCCCTGCCCGACCATTGGAAGCCGAAGGTACGGATATTGGCGTAGGCCTCGACACCCACTCCTGCCATGATATAGAAGCCGTTGGTAAAACGGTCGCTCTGGAAAGGTGTTGCGCAACCCCACATAGCTCCTATCTTACCACCGCCTCGGAGTCCGGCTGATCCGGCAAAAATAGGATTGGAAGGAATACACAACTCCGCCCACAGTCCAGCTCTGATTTTTGCTGAGAGGTTGAAGAAGAATCCGAAGTTATCCCATGAGGAGGGATAGTCGGTATTAAAGGTCTTAAAACCGAGATCTCCCTGCACTGATGCCTCGAAGACACCGCCGATACCGAAGAGAGGAATCTTCTTTAGTATACTGGCAATCGCACCCTCCGACAAGTATTTGTCAAGCAGACTGGGACTGCCCAGACAGAAACCGTAACCAAGGGTTCCCGATATCTCCTCAATCCACATCGACTTACTGGGAGAACCTGTACTCATCAGTTTACCAAGGTTTACACTGAATTTGAATTTACCACTGCCAAAGAATCCCGTTCCGATATTGTTATAGTCGATAGAGCAGATATCATCCATCTCCTGTGCAAACCAGTTTTCAAACTTACGGGTATCTCCTACATTACTGTATTTCACATCACCGTCACCATACCACGTATGACCAGAGTCCTTGCTGTTGTCTATAAATTCCTGTGCCTCCTTACGCATCTCATTCTCAAACTCATCGTCACCATCCTGACGCTTATAGGTAAGGGTGGTGGTAGAGGTGAGCTTCTGCTTCTTCATGTCGTAGTTGACAGTGTTTTTTATCTTGAACAGCGGACCAAGATGCATCTTAAAGGAAACGGGGAAATTGAATGACATACCCTCCTCCGCATAAGTATTCTTTGCGGCATCTTCACCGGGATTCATCATCGAGTCGGACATATCCTGTCCCGCTTTCTTGATCTTCTCTCGTTCAATATGCAGGTTGCGCAGATAAGGAATTCTATCGAACACTTTGCCGTTCGACTCCAATCGCAACTCAACCATCGTGTTCAGAGGTATAGACCCTATTAAATTGAAACGTGTGAAGAAATGATCATAGGTAAATCCGGGATGCTGCGAGGCACGTATCGACGTAATACTCGGGTATTTTACTGTATATTCATCACCGGTATCTACATTGGTAGCTATCAGTGCATTGTTATGGTCATATTGATTCACCGTACTGGAGTAAGCCAACTCTATCTGTGCATAACGCTCTATAGGTTCTCCATTGAGCGTCTTTAACCAATTATTACCGGCATCCTCCATGTAGGTAATCGTATCAGCCTTAACACAGGTAGAAAGGTCATAGTCCACCAGGTCACAGATACTATAATCCTTGCCTTTGAGCACCTGAATGGTGTTCGTGTTATTTAGCACATACAGATGTTGGCTACTGATGGCAATCTCATCGTTATCATTCGGCAAGTTGAACAATACCATATTATCCTCGCAACGCTCCAGATCTACGATACCCTCACGGTCGGCAGCACCGGCAAACTTATACACGGCAGGACAATAGCCACTGGCTATCACCTCTATATATGCGGGATTACCATAGGTAAGAATCAGGTGAGCCTTTTTCTTACTGTCGTACTTCAGGTATTTCACACCTTCTACACCCGTACTCACGCCATACTCATCGACAGGGTCGACGTGGATCGTTGCTTTGGTGATATTCTTTCCTGCCTCATTGTGAATACTCAGATAGAGCGTGTCGTAGCGCTCATAAAGACCGGAGCCTATCCAGTTGAAATTGACCAATTCTCGGTTCTCATGTTTATCAAGCAGGAAGCGTGTGGTCAGCACCGTACGTTCAAAATCAGGATCAAGGGTAACACCAGGGTGCAGACGTGCCTTATTAAGCCTCAGCTTATGGTTTCCACTCTTTAGGAACACATCCACTAATGTCTGGTCTTTCCCCACATAGAAACTCTGGAATGAGGAGTCGCGTAAGGCAAGGGTATGCACTTCGTTCTTCCACTCGCCCAATGAGTCAGCATAACCGATCTTATACTCCAGACTATACTCCTCATATTCAAGTTGTCGTTTGGAATCGAGCTGGAAGGTATAAAGCTGGTCATCATCCCAGTCAGCCACATAATACTTGAACGAAATGGCGTTCTGCTCATCTCCGATCTTCCACACCTTAATATTGATAGGATTCTCCTGTCGCATTACATTCAGGAAGAAGAAACGGCTGACAGTGATCGACTTCGGACGACCAATAGTATCCTCTACCTCCACCTGATAACTGTTGGCACCATTCGTGCCATCATCGATACGGAAACACAACATACAATGGTCGCGCATGCGCCAGAACTGTCGTTGCTGAGCCCGGTACTTGATATCTTTAGAGGCAAACATCTTTTTTACCTCATTCACCTCCACCACATTACCGGCAAGATCTCTATCTTTTACCTCTCGCCATTCCAATCCGGATGCCGTACTCTCGATGTCATCAAAGTTCAGTACATCCGTGATGTTGTTGGCAAAGAAAAGCTTGAAGTCCTGCGCCTGCAGTGACAGACTCAGCCAACCCAACAATATGCTTAAAAATATAAACCTCTTCATGTAATTCTTCACTCTAAACTCTTCACTTTTCACTTTCTTCATCATCCCAGAAACCACGACCTGTTTTCTTCGAGAGGGCCTCACCCGTTCCCGGATCAGAAGGATCAATCGGAAAGGACTCGGTACCCGAAGTCTGCAGGGGCGATAATGTACGCATCTCTATGACACTCACCAAGGGCTGACTATATTTTTTCTTTTCTATCCTCATTTGATCACAATCTTTTTACCGTTATATATGTAGAGTCCACGCTTGGTGGGCTTACCCTGCAGTTTCCTACCATCTATGGTGTAATAAACATTCTCTGTAAGTATTCTCTGGCTATTCTCACGGATACCTGTCGTCTCATCATCAAAGACAATCCTAAAAGCAGGTGCAGCCTGTAACGGACCTTCCTTAACAAGATTATATACAAGGTACGCACGATACGGCGGAATCATTTCACCATTATATTTAAAGAAGCCTAACATACCTGCTGCGTTATGACCCAGCGTCAATATACTTCCTGACGCAGACGTCTCTTGATTTACAGGTACGCCCCATTTATTATCCTCACCGATAAATGAACCGATAAATTTATTGTGGTGTTTGGGGATCTCAGGAACTGAACCTACATATCTATATAATGGATAAAGGCCCTGTGCACCCTTGATAGCCACCGGCGTACTGGCAGGGATAATTCTTCCGATGTCTTTCAGTGTCACCATATTATTGATTGAGTCTTGCACAGCAGCAACATAGGCACTCATCCCTTCCGGCAACTGCGTTGGGAAATCGATATACAAGGTAGCCCACCCTGCACTGGTGATGTTCAGTGGGAAATAGATATCGAGATGATCCTCCTCCAAATACGGGTCGCTCCACATATCATCATTACAGTAATCCTCAAACAGTGATGAACGGAAAGAACCATCATTCACATAGACGTGCATGATGTCGTTAGGATCTTCATGAATGATGCCGTCCTCTTCCAGTTCTGCCATCTCTCCGTCGGGCAGACAGTTATCGATGTATACATTCTTCAGATTAGGTACTTTATAAATAGCGTTCGAAAGGATAGTGGTAAGCGGAGCGCTGAGCGTGGCACTTTCTTCCCCACGTCCAGGAGGATAAGCCATCAGCATCACCTTGTCATCTTCACGGGAATCTATCTGATAAAGGATGCCATCAATACTCTTGCACTTCGTACTATTTGAATTCACCAAAATATTCTTGATGCCCGAACCATAAAAGCCACCTTCTCCTAAGTTATTAAACAGATAGGGTACCTCTATCTCCTCTAAGCTCGCACACCCATTGAAAGCATTTGTACTGATGGTTGTCAACACCTTTGGAAATTCTATCTCCTTGAGCTTGCATAGTCCGGAGAGCATACCCTCTTTCAGGTTTACCACCTTGGAGAAAAACCGCAACTCTGTAAAACTCTCTACCTTAGCAGCGTTATCATTGAAAGTCTTAAACTCCTCATCGGTTGTCTCGAATGCCTCACGAAGGGTAACGAGATAATCATGATCATTGTCGAAGGCCGCCAAGCAGGCTTTCTCTGCTTCCGGATCCTTAAACATAATACCAGCCTTATCGACATCTACATTGACAACGGTCACTCGCAGTGGTTTGGTGCAAGCACTCTTTGAATTGGTAGGCGCCACACATAAATACTCGGCAGTTCCTGTTGACTTACCATTAGGAGCTGCTGCTCCACACTCGTTGATGACATCCAGATATTTCTTACCGTTATATGCCTGCCATTGCACATTCTCTGTAGGTAAATCAAAGATCTGGTTGACGGATCCCGCCCGATCGTACTTCGAATCACTCTCATAATAGAAAGAAATCGGCAGTGATAGTAACTCACCATATGGTGTATGAGCAAACTGCTTCAGCATGGGATAGAATTCTTCCCTTACCATCCAATTGGTATTATCCTTCAGGGTCGTTCCTGATATCAGATCCTTCGTAAATGTACTACCTACTGTCTTATTGAATTCAGTTGTAATTGATTCCTCGTCAGAAGACATCATCTGAAGGTCGAAATAGCAATCAGACACTCCGTTGCTGCTCTGCGTCAAGCCATAGCAATCAGCGCTGTTAGACTTCTCTACCCTACCGATACTCACACATCGTGCCAGTTCTTTCGGTGTAATATATACCATGCCTGCACTATTAAAACTGTTAGGGTTAGACAACCAACCGACATGTGCGGCAGAGAAGCAGTCGCTGATACGCGTATCGCCATCAGCTACGCCACAGAGACCTCCAGAGTATCCATCACTCTGTACCCGACCATGCACCATACAACGTTCGATAGTTCCATTTCCCGAAAGCCAGCCACAAAGAATGCCCGAGCTAATCTCTGAAGTGCTCTTAACATGTACATAGGAATCTACCACAGCAAGATCTTCCACACTACCAGTCACTGTACCAAAAAGTCCATGGGTACTTCCTTCTCCTGCAGCTGTATTATTAAGATATAATCCATAAATGGTTTTCCCGTTACCATGAAGCACGGCTCTCCAGTCATAAGTATTCCAAGTTTTTGCGTCCTCACGCGGCTCCTCATTGTCTTGCAGCAAATGATTATTCAGGAAGATATCATTCGTCAGGATATAATGTTTCCCTTCCACATTGTGCTGATATTCTTTACCATAGCCATCAGCCTTGTTAAACATCACCCTTACCAACTCCTGTGCGTTATGAATCACATAGGGATTCTTGGCTGTTCCATCACCACCGATAAAGCTATTCCACCTGTAATTGCCCGATCCTCCGGCAATTGTACCATCCCACGGCTGTCCGTAAGTGATGTCGAGATGAACTTTACGTTGAACTCCGCGACAGTTGACGATAACCAGCGCCTCACCAGGGTCGAGTAACTTTGCTTTTTTATCTGATAACTCAAGGCACGAGGGCATAGGACTGGCCAATTGGTATGTAGCCAACTCCTCGCCAGTAGTCTGATTGACAAACTTCTCCACAAGGAAGTCGATGGTCACGTCGTAAGCGTTAAAGTAGTACTTGTAGTCGTTGGTGATGATAAGCGGTGCACAGGCCACCTTCATATTGGCGGTATAGAACGACTCCTTGCCACCAAGTTCCTGAGCGAGTTTACCCATCCATGCTTCCTGATAATAGGCATAGACACCATCTTGGGGCTTAGGCGAGTCGAAGGGGTCAACGAGACGATAGTCACCGGTGCCCCACCTTTCACTGTTCCATCCCATACCGTTCAGCTGCAGATTGCACATCTGCCGGTCGTATTTGAAATAACCGAAGCTGTCGGGTGCCTCGTCTCCTTCCACATAACCCACGATGATACCATATTTGCTGTCAGTGTTCTCTGGCTTGGTCATTGTACCGGCAAAGGTGGAGTAAGGTTGGCCCACACCAATGCTGCCAACCCAATAATTACTTTTATAATATGGTTTCCAGAATTTCAAATGCCCGAACATTCCACCGGCGTAGGTAGCTTTCTTAGCATCAACGAACGAACTACAGAAACATTGAAAAATACCCGCACTGGATGCAGTGCTCATGTCTTCATAGAAACCTATCAGACCGCCCATGGTATGCGCGCCTGAAAGTGAGACCGACGTCGTGCAATAACTGAGCTTCTGCAGATACCTGGCATGACCTGTGATGCCACCGATGATGGCGGTGCCACTGCCGCTGACGGCAATGTCACCCGAAGCACTACAGGCTACCAACTCCGTTTTTGAACATTGATAACCATAACAAAAGCCTGTGACACCACCGGCAGCGGTCTCACTCGCAGTCTCGTTCTTGACGTTCATATTTACCACTGCATGACAGTCAGTGATCGCTTGATTGACATAAACCTTGCCGAACACGCCACCGGCATGGACAGGGCCTGTGGCATTGATGGTTGTACGAGCTAGATTACTCGTTAACTCCGTAAATTCATTAACAGTTCCTATCAAACCCCCAATTGCAGGACTGCTGCTCGAAGATGTAGTGATAGTAGTGCCTTCCACGGTACAACGACTTACGGAACCTAACCTCTTACCGATCTCTGATGTACCGAACTTCCCGCATAATGTGCCAATAGCGAAGTCGTCATCGGTATTGACGGTGATATTCGCATTCCTGATAACCAGTCCTTCTACCTTACCATACAGCACGCCGAAAAGACCGAAGTTCTTGGTTGTACCTATCCCGTTGGCACGGATGGTCATACCAGAGATGACATACGGGTTACCTTGAGTATTCGAACCATTCTTTATCGTTCCCTTAAACGCATGCTCAGTGTCCGGCCCTATCGGTACCCAAATCCTTACTATACCATTCGTTCCCAGATTGATATCCTTAGCTATCTCGAAGTACACACCATCATAGGTATTTCCTTCTTTTACTTTCAGTGCTAAATAAGCCAAGCCCTCCGCACTAAGAATCTTCCATGGATTGCCCTCCGAACCATCACCGAAGTTAGGATTAAAGATATCATCCTCAATGGCATGATCCAGCCAAGTCTCCCCATCAAAGCCAGGCACTTCGGTATATGCACTTGCGTTCAGACCCATCATGAGGATGAATGAGAATGTAATTAAAAATCGTCTAAAAGTTATCATTTGAAAAGGATTGTAATTCTAATAATATATATCGTAACTAAAACACCATCATATAAAACATGCAAATATAATCATTTTCTACCAAATACCAAAAAAATATTTTAATAATAATGTAACATTATATTATCCATATAGGTAATGTAGAGTTTTTGCAAAGGTACACCAATAGATAATTAAAAAGCATTACAATTAAATCTTTTAAGTGTGAATATATAGACAAAAGCCAATTATTCAGACAAAGTAAAAGGACACAAAGTTTTCTTGTCCATACCACCCATCCTATCCTTTGTAAAAAGAAGTTTTAAGATTAATCATTTTTCCCTTTGTTCTTCATCTATTTTTATGTATCTTTGCTGCAAACAACATTATCAATACCATCATGAAAGAGTTAAAGTGCCCCCACTGCGGACAAGTATTCCAAGTAGACGAAGCCGATTACGCAAGTATTCTCAGTCAGGTAAAGAACGCGGAGTTCGATGCAGAGATCAACCGCCGTCTCCATGAATTGGAAGAGCGTCATCTGGCAGAACAACAGCTTGCCACGACAAAGGCAGAACAAAGTTTTCAGTCGCAATTGAATAAGAAAGAGTTGGAGATCAATGCCAAGGAGGCTGAGATCACCCGACTGAGGAGTGAGGCAGCCTCATTGTTGGATAGAGTAAAAGGCGAGAAAGATACGGAGATTGCCCTGTTGAAGAATCAGTTGGAGACCATCGCCGTTCAGAAAGCTAACGAGCAGGCTATCGCATTGGCAGAGAAAGACAAGGCCATCGCGCAGTTGCATGCCTCTATTGAACAGAGTGAGAATAAACTGCAGTTGGCTGTGATGGAGGAACGTTCTAAGGCCCAGCAGAAGGTGCAGGCAAAAGATACGGAGATTACCCAACTGCGTGCCGCGGCAGCATTAGAGAAGCGTGAGGCTCAGATTCATGAAGCAGCCCTCACCAAGCGTTATGAGGAAGAACTGCGAATGAAGCAGGATCAGGTGGACTACTATAAAGACCTGAAGACCAAGATGTCTACCAAGATGGTGGGTGAGACCTTAGAGCAGCACTGTAGTATTGAGTTTGAGCAGTATATCCGTCCGATGATGCCACAGGCATACTTTGAGAAAGATAATGAGGCGGTGGATGGCACTAAGGGTGACTTCGTCTTCCGTGATTACGAGGATGGCACGGAATATATCTCCATCATGTTTGAGATGAAGAATGAGATGGACACCACTGCCACCAAACATAAGAATGATGACTTCCTGAAGAAGCTCGATGAGGATAGGAGAAAGAAGGGTTGTGAGTTTGCCGTATTGGTGAGTATGTTGGAGGCTGATAACGACCTATATAACAATGGCATTGTGAACAAGTCGCACCTCTACCCCAAGATGTACGTCATCCGTCCGCAGTTCTTCGTGCCCTTCATAAACTTGTTGGTGCAGACCTCCAAGAAGAGTCTGGAATATAAGAAACAACTGATACTGGCGCAGAATAAAGAGGTGGATGTGACCAACTTTGAGAATCAGTTGCAGGAATTCAAGGATAAGTTCGGCCGTAACTACCGACTGGCGAGTGAGAAGTTCCGCAGTGCCATCAATGAGATCGACAAGACGATCACTCACTTGCAGAAGGTAAGGGAGGCACTCGTGGGTAGTGAGGACAACCTCCGTTTGGCGAATGACAAGGCAGAAGGATTGACCATCCGTAAACTCACCTATAAGAATCCTACGATGAAGGAGAAGTTTGATGAGGCAAGGAACCGAGAATAATTTATAAACCAAATATAATACGATACATTATGGATAAACGAGAGTCACCAACAGGAAACAAAGATTCCCTCCGACGTGGATGCGGTTGTTTCTTAGTCGTAGTGGGTGCTGTCATCGCCTTGTTCGCCCTTCTTATCGCTATTGCCAGTGTTATCGGTGAAAAACAAGGCTATGATAGGAATGAAACAGAGTGGGCAGAGTATAACGCTAACCTGCCCGTCATCGACTCCCTTTATGAGGCAGGGGTTCCCGACTCTATTATCGAAGCGCGTTATCCACAGCCACAAATCCGACAAGGCGGCTTTGCCATTATCTTCGGTGGATTAACAGCCCTCGTGATATTGGTAGTAGGCGCTATCCCCCTGATCATCGGCATCGTATTGCTCAGGAAACGAAGGAAGAAAGAGAGTTAGACAACAAGGGACAGGGCCGTATTGCAGACCTGTCCCTTTTACAATGAATAGTATCCCTTATTTCACCACGAACACCATTCCCTTATCACGGGCTGAGAAGGCCGGTGCATAGACACACTGCAGGGTGGCTGATCCACTCTGATAGGTTCCTGCACGATCCACAGAATACTCCGTCTCTATCTGGTGTGTTCCCTTGCGCAACTGGTCGTAGAAGTAGTTGGTGGAGTGATCGGTGGGCGATACATAACAACCCTTCTGATAACCACTCAACTGACTGACAGGCTCCAGACAAGCAGCCCGTTTATCGACGATCTGCACAAAGTCATAGTCACGGTCAGCCACCACCGTCATACGAATAACGACACGGTCACCCACACTGACATTAACGGATGACTGTTGACCGACTGCCTTACCATTGACACTCACCACCTCACGTTTCAAGGAGACACCTGTCTGTGTAGCCTCGATAGCTCCTACTGGCTGATAATACTGCGCATAGACAGCACCCCACGAAGTACCCTCAGAGGATTTCTTTACAGACAGTTGTTTCTTACCCGCAGCATCTATCGTGGTATTCACATACCCCATGCCGGCAACTGTGGGTGATGTCTCAAGCAACTTCCCGTCAATCGTCATCCTTGCGGGAGTACCTGTCGTATCGAGCGCCTTCACATTATCTTTCAGGAATGCATGTACGGCATTGACGGTGTTCACCGGCGTATCCCATGCCTGCGTACGTTTCTCCTGCAACAGCCAGCGTTGCATCTCCTCGATATACCGTTCGTTAGCCTTCGCATCCACCATCTTCATCGCCTCGATGCAAGCCACAGAGGTAGGAATCTTATAGTCAAACCATGAACTATAGGCTTTCTTCGTATCGAAATAGCGGCCCATCTCCTCGGTGAAGACTGAATACTCAATCATACTCTCCAAGAACTCCTTCGCCTTGGCTTGTTCTCCGTAGGTAGCGAGCACCACGGCAGCAGTAGCCTTGCCGTAGATAGTCAGTTCACCGGTGATATCCTTCATACGATCCACGACAAACCTTATTATATCATTGGAAGGCTTCTTCGAGAGGGCAAGAATATAGAGGTAGTCGATCAAGAACTCAGACGGACTGCTTTTCACGCACTTCTCTTTCTCATACGTACGCATAAACGCCACCTCCTTGTCAGCCATGGTGGAGAGGAAACGCATTGCGTCATTGAGTATCTTGTCTAACTCTTGGTTTCCCCCGGTCATCGCCTGCTGACGTGCCAAGATATGTGCCACGGCCGTAGTGACATAAGTAGAGGAGTACATGCCTTTCATCCAGGCGAATCCGCCATCCCCCTGTTGCAAGATCTTCAATTTCTCTGCTTTTGTCTTCAGTTGCTCCGCAAGCATCTCCTGATTCAGATAATCAGAGAGTTGCTGCAGTCGTTCGTTCTCACCGGCAGCATCGAGTGCCCATGGTGTCTCTTCGAGCAACAGACTCTTCAGTTGTTCGTTCTTCTGCAACTCAGAGACGAAGGATTTCTTCTGGTCGTTTGTCGATTGCTTTTTCCACTCGTTGATGGTCTTTGCGATAGCAGGTGAAGAATTCAACAGCCATCCAGATACCGCATTGGCATAACAAGTGGCGGCTATAGAGATGGCGTTATCCGCTGGATCGGCTGCCAAGACGGGCAGTGTCTGCACCATCATCCAAGCGGGATTCTCAGCATACTCAACAGTAAGCGTAGATGGAGTGACATCAGCCAGTCGGTTATCGGCAAAGAGTTTTGTAAGATCCACGTTTACATCACCAGGATGATGCTGGGTGATAGCCCGTGTGTTGACCACCTGCTCCACATCCGGGAGGATCGGCAGATAATGCTGTTCTCCATCGCTATAACCCTGTCCTTTGACGGTTACCCGGCAGATGAGTGGACGGATGGTCATCAGACTCTTTCCGTCTTGTGTCAATGCAGAGATATTGTGTGTCACGGATGACTGTCCGTTAGGAGCGATGGTATACGGTTGTTGCTGACTGAACACCACCTGTTCGGTAACGGGATCCAGCAGTTCGAGCAATGCCTGTCCGCTGACTGTCTTCGCCGATGTGTTGACGATGCGAGAGACGATGGCTGCCTGATCGTTTTGTCTTACGAAGCGCGGCACATTGGGTTGCACCATGACCGTCTTACTGGCCACGGCATCTGCCACCAACTGCGCAATGTTCATCTCTTTGTCGTGAGCCAATCCCATAAAGCGCCAGGTAGTCAGACTCTCCGGCAGGGTGAATCGTAAGGCTACCTGTCCGTTGGCATCCGTAACGAGGGCGGGATAGAAGAAGGCCGTCTCACTGAGGTTCTCACGCACGGAGAGTCCCTCCGCCGACACGGTCTCTTTCTCAGGAGTCTTCTGTTCCTCAATGTAAATAACTTCCCTGGCTTGCATAGTCTCAGGGCGAACCTCCGATCCGGCGAAATAAACAAAACGATCCATACGATCCTCGAAGAGCCACTGATCCATCTTGTCGTATTGCAGATCATTGACTTTTATCTTATTCTGCTTAGCACGCTCGGTATCAGAGATATCATAGATATGTCCCATATTCCAGGGCGCGGAAGGAGTATTCTGATCCAAACGATGGTCGAATGCCCACTGATGCCCCTTCAGTTGTTCCAATGACTTATCGTAAAGCGTAGCCATCACCTGGGCACTGACTGGTTTTCCGTTAGGCTGTCTTACTCGCAGTGTCCATGTCTCCTTCTGTCCGGGTGTCAGTTTATCACGGAAGGTGGTCCACTCCATCTTCAGTTCTTTCTTTGGCAACGGACGACTGATGACTGCCTCATGCCTATAGAATACCGTATCCTTCACCCAGCACATGGCGACACTGATACCTTCCTGGTATTCCTCTTTATACTTGAAGGTCATCGTTTTGATCTCATTACTCAGATCAAAACGCCCCATATCGAGAACCTTCTCACCCGTGGTAATGGTATATAATACATGTATGTCGGCATCACTGCTACCCACCTGCACATATACCGGACTGCCATCCTCGGGGAATTCCTCCTTGCTGACATAGAACCAATCCTTCGTAGGAGCAGCCAGATGGGTATCCTTTAAGTCGAACACCACAAACTGGCGCCTGATCGTATCATTACCACAGAATGCTTCTATCTGATAAGCACCCGAAGGGAAGCCATCCTGCAAATTAGGCATCCTGGTAATATCAAACGGCTCGTTGGCCATGTCTCCACCTATCCAGCTACGACCAAGGAGTCCTTGTTCCTTGGGGTACAACTGTTGAATAGTAAACGACACATGCTCCTTAACCGGTTGTCCCATGGCGTTTACCACATTGACGGTTATGGTCTTCAGACTGTCACGCAATACTTTCTGAGGGATGTCCACATTGATCATACGCTCCTTGGAACTCAGAGGTATGGAGCATTCGCCTTGCTGACTCTCACCGCCCTGATCGGTCACCTGTGCGGTGACGGTAAAACGGTAATAGTCGTCTCTTCCCCCGTAGGCATTTAACAGCAGCGGCACTTGCATCTTGAAGGAGCCGTCAGGACCTGTCGTCGCCTCTGCCTCATAGACACCTGCCCCATTGTCATTATTCTTATAGTCACGCCACCAATAGAACACCCTGCTGCACCTTACCTGATAACTCACCTTCGCTCCCTGCACCGGCACACCGTTATACCCCAGCGCCTTGCCGGTCAGGGTCAGCGTCTCACCTTTCTTATAGGCTGTCGTGGGTTTCTCAATCTCCACATAGAAGGTAGGACGCTTGTATTCCTCCACCCGGAAGGACACATAGTCATCACCGGCCTTCACCGCATACAAACCATTCAGGCACTTCTCGGGCAATACGAACTGGGTGTGCGCCGTGCCATAGTCATCGGTGCCCAACTTCTTGTTGGCTATTGCCTTACCCTGTGCGTTAACGAGTTCCAACTCAACGGCCCTGTTAGCCATAGCCTTGGTCGTGATACCATCGATATTCTCCACGGCTATCGCAGCCACATGGACGGTCTGGCCCGGACGGTATATACTCCTGTCGGTAAAGAGATTGAAGAACTGTTCACCGTCTATCTTACCATCATATGAGAAACTATTGCGTAGTGTTTGCTCACGGTAGCCCCAGTCGGTATCTGTATAAGCAAAGAATTTTTTCTCAGTTCCGGTGTTCTTCGCCACGCACTCACTGTATTGATTGCAGTTGGAAGTGATGGGGTTACTGTTCTTCGTGTCGTATTTGTCTAAGATATCTACATGTGCATTGGGCATCGGCTGACCCGTAGTAGAGTTGACAACAGCCAGGCGCACGTCTCTCTTTGGCAACGGCTGCATCAACAGGGCGATATCCGTCACGTGGAAATAATTGTGGATGGTGTCGAGGCGTTGGTTGTCTGTGATGTAATCGATGAGATACACTCCGGCGGGCATGCCCTCCACCCATATCGAGTCGGCAAACTCCTCAAAGGGCTCATGCGCAGGGTAGTCCTTATCGATCAACACCTTGTGAGAGCCGGGCACGCCATACTGACTGATCATCCTACTATAGACATTATCCGTCAGGGAGTATTGCACCTCCTTGCCGATATTCACCTTCGTGATCTCCACCTTCAGATGACCGACACCCTTCAGTTGCGGGAGTCTCACCAACTTACGTTTTCCCGGCAACACATACTCATAACCCTGAACCACCTTGAACAGCGGACTGGTCATCTTCTCCAGATGATTCTTCAACACAGCACATCTGTCGTAGTTCTCCCATCTTGCTATCGATGTCTTCAGAAAGTCATACTTCTCTTTCTCGGTGATATCCTTGCAGTGGTCCATGATCCGGTATCTGAGGATAGCTGCCTCACAACACTCGGGCATGTTACCGTAGAGACTGATCAGGGAGTCGATGCTGGCGATCAGAGGGATCTCTGCTCTTTTCCTATAATAAGAATAAGGTACCTCTTTCTCTATTGTCTCGAGGGTAGCCATCATTGCCGCCTTCTTGCGCTTAGACTGTTTGTTGTAACAGTCGCGCATCACCTCCGGGCGACGGGCCTCACGGGCGATGACACTCAGCAGGTCATGGTTGTAGAGATCTCCATTTTTCCCCTTGACAACCAAGGGCTCATACCCTTCCGCCTTTGTCTTGCTCAACAGCAGCGGGTTGGCAAGGGCAATATCAAAATATTTGTCGGATGACTTGTCCGTGTATTTCTCCAGTTGGTAGTTGCCATTCAACACCTTTCCGATCACGGCATGATAGACGGCCCTGGGGAGTTCTTTCTTCTGCGCTTCGGCTTTCTTGACCAGACGCGTGAAGGCAGGAGCCAGTGAGTCGGGGGATATCGCGTTCTTGCATTGTATCACCATCAACTCGGCTTTCATCAGTTGTCCATACGCCTTCTCCTTCTCCGCCTTGGTGACAATCTGCTCCAAGACGGTGATCTCCGACTGCGGTTTATCTGCCTTCTGGGCTTTCTCCACCTCACTCCACAACTGTGAGAACGACTGTGCCTTCACGTTGGTGGTGACCAAAAAGCACATCACCATAAGCGCCATGCACACGAATATCTGTCGCCGACTGCTTGCTGAAGATCTAATTCTATTTTTGTCCATAATTGCCAAAAGATTGATTGTTTTGGCAAATATAGTTTATTTTTTCGATGTAAGCAATACTATCGCTAAGAAAAGTTTAGATTGGAGGAGAGTCTTATGTACTAAAACTGGGAGTCCCAAGTACTAAAACTGTGAGTCCGGAGTACTTGGACTGGGAGTCCGGACCCTCCGGACTATCTCTGACAGATACTATAGACGTATCGTTTGTCCTTGCTGACTACCGTTGATAATGACAAGGCGTTGTTTTGAAGAACCTCTTTCATGTTATTGCGCAGTCCTTCTCCCGTACACTTCAATACCGCCTCCTTCATCGTCCAAAACCGGGTGAAGGCCACATCAGGGCGCTCTGCCTGCAGGATCTCTTTGATCTCCTCATCGTTCATGGTATATCGCATCACGTTCTCACGGTAATGGGAGACAGACTCTACATCGATTCCCACCTCACGATTGCTCAAGGCGCAAACCACCGCATCACGACAATGACTCATGTTAAAGTGGATTTCCGGATGACCAATGATAGAAGGTTTTCCGTGAAGACCAAATTCGAAGAGGGGTTTCTCGGTGATGCCATACTCTTTCTGAAGACCCTCGCACAACAGCAGGTAGGCGATGGCCGAGGTTCTACGTCCCAGATCATACCGGTAACGCATCACCACCTCGCGCCGCTGCTCACTGAGCAACGGCAACGAAGCGTCGATATCGAAATCCTGTATATGATCGTTCAAGTAGATCATCTGCGGTGATGGTGGGTTGTATGATGACTGACATGTTCCTTGTCGATGTCCACCAAGGTGTACTTTTTGGAACCCAGTCCGATCTTCTCAGCATAGTCGGTGATATAGGTGCCATGCTGACGGTTGATGCGCTCTATCAACGGTTTGTTGTCATCACCGGGCTTTCCCTGGTAGTTGAACACCTTATCCAGACAAGCCTGGTCAACTGCCACGGGGTCCAGACTGGCCATGATACCCATGTCCATCAGTTCGGGTTTGGCGGGGTGACCATCGCAGTCGCAGTCCACCGACATATTGTTCATCACGTTGATATACACCACCCTACCCTGCATATAGTTATGGACAGCCTGAGCGGCGGCAGCCATCGACTCTAAGAAGGCATCCTGAGTAGGTCCGGCAGCGAGATATTCCGGAGTCCATGCCAGTGTTGCGTCATCTGTCTTACCGGCAGAGTGGATATAAGCCTTACCGGCAGTGGAGGCCACACCGATACTGGCGTTCTTCAGCACACCGCCGAAGCCACCCATGGCATGTCCCTTGAAGTGCGCTAAGTTGATCATGAAGTCGTAGTTGGCCAAGTGCCCGCCCACGATGTCATACTTGATATGCTTCTTGTCTCTTACCGGGATTCTGAACTGGTCGTACTCATCCATGATATCCACGGCAAAGATCGAGTCAAAACCGTGCTCATGGATGGTCTGCCAATGCTTGGACACCTCCTGACGGGTGCCTCCGTAAGCCGTGCAGCACTCCACGATCGTGCCATCCACCTCATCCACGAGATTACGGATAAAGGTAGGTTTCAGATAGTGGTTGTTACCACCCTCACCTGTAGAGATCTTCACGGCTACATGTCCCCGGGGCTGCACACCCAAGGCATGGAAGATCTTCACCAACGACTCAGGGGTTATCTCCTTGGTGAAATACACCTTAGCGGGGCCGTCGGGCGCATGATGCGGTCTGCGAGCACGTGGCTGAGCCACCATGCCCATCGTTACTATTGTCATCAGCAAGATGACGAAGATTCTGTTTGTTTTCATATCGTTTTAATTTGTTTTGTTTTAAGGAGACAGAAAGCCAATCCACCTTTTGCAAAGGTACAGATAAGTGAGCGAAATGCAAAAGAAAAATTAAATTTTCTTCTGCATTTCCCGATGAAATAATCTCTGACCGTGATTTTATTACGATCTGTCTTTAATGCTCAAGCACCTGACGGCTGCCCTCAGCCATGCCGGCTGGATCATGCCCCACCCCAGGCACTTCGGCAAAGGTCCACCCAAAACTATACCCCAGCTGCTTGGCTATCTGCTGTGACTGCTGGAAATAATAATGTGCACGCTCATTCCTGTTCTTTCCCTGCTCCATGGAGCCCTCATTATCGTTCAGTCCGATCGTGCTTGTATCAGTACCGCCTGAATAGACATAGAGTTTGCGGGAGAGTGCCTTCTGCTGCAACTGATTGTCGGCATCGCTCACCTCTCTCAGACCATAAGGAAACGCCACGGTAAGGTCGGGCATGGTATACCACCCACTGTTGCATGCCACAGCCTTGCCGATACGGGCATCAGGCATGAAGGTGACATAGCGGTGTACGAACTGGGCACCTGCAGAATGCCCCCACATGTCGTACGTGGTCTGCGTTCCTTTCGTAAATCGTAGGATATAATCGAAAAGGGTCTCTACATAATTGAAGTTCCATTGTTCACGAGGCAGTAGTCCGTTGCTGCTCTGACGGGTGTTCATACCACCAAGGATATACTCTGTCGTGGTGGGATAAAGATCAGAACCGTATTGCAAGGCAAACAGCATGATCCCGTTGGTAGCGGCCCAACTTGAGAAAAGCTGCAGGTGGACATCCGCATCGCGCGACTCACCAGGAAAGATAAACAGGATAGGCATCGTCTTCATATTACCATTCTTGGGTATCTG
>CADBSW010000157.1 GCA_902797505.1 uncultured Prevotellaceae bacterium
AGAGGTGGCGGAATTGGTAGACGCGCTACTTTGAGGGGGTAGTGTCAATTGTGACGTGGGAGTTCGAGTCTCCTCCTCTTCACCAAAAGCATCTATTCATGTTGAATGGTTTTTAGGCGGAAATAGCTCAGTTGGTAGAGCACAACCTTGCCAAGGTTGGGGTCGCGGGTCCGAGTCCCGTTTTCCGCTCTTTATCAAACATTTTTTAATGCTTGACGATAATAATTAGAAAAATACAAATAATGAATTTATATTTAAGATATTTCGATAAGGAGACATTAGTGTCTAATGTTGATGAAGCTGTTGAGTTTTTGCGCTCTATCCCTGAGATCGAGATGGATGAAGAGTTAGAGGCAGATGTTCGTAACTATGCAACAAGTGAGGTTTATTATCCCAAGCGTTATAAGCTGCGCCCGAGAGTATATTTCATTATTATCAAGACAGAAGCGGCTACCATGCTTGACTTCAAGCAGAAGAAAGCTTTGCGACCCAGTGATGCTCCCAATACATCTGTAGAACCTACGCCTCCTACGGTTGCCCGTCTGAATGAGAATCGTCCCGGTTGGTATGAGGGATCGCTGAGTTTCAAGCGTGTCGTCTTGATTCCATCAACAGGTAAGCATGAATATCGTGATACCTTCTTTGTAGCTAATTGCAAGGCTAATAGTGGTATGGATTGCTATAACAGGATTGTTGAGCATCTTCGTGAGCGTGTAGATCCTCGTAGCCAGTTCCCATCCGCAAAAGGAAAGAATTTCAAATTCAAGTATCTTGGATACTGGAAATAATATTAATCTTTTATTACTAAAACTATGAACAAAGCATTGTTAATCGGAAACGTAGGAAAAGACCCAGAGGTCAGATACTACGAGCAGGATCAGGCTGTTGCACAGGTAGTGCTGGCAACCACAGAGAGAGGTTTTACCCTTCAGAATGGTACACAGGTGCCCGACCGTACAGAATGGCATAATGTGGTGTTCTACCGCGGTATGGCAAAGGTCGTAGAGAAATATGTCCGTAAGGGTGACAAACTCTTTGTGGAAGGAAAAATCCGTAGCCGCAGCTATGATGATCAGAAAGGTGTTCGTCGCTATGTCACAGAGATTGTTGCAGAGAACATGGAGATGCTCTCTCCTAAAGGGAATAACGGTAATGTAAGCACGGCAGCTCCCGCGGTTTCAGAGCCGGCACCCACAGTGCAACAGGAAGAACAAGTAAACGGAGATATGCCATTCTGATATGGATTTAGTTTCGTTACAACAAACCCTCAGTGAGGTACATTTTATAGCTCCGTCGATGAGTATTATCATCGTCGGAGTTATCACTTTGTTACTATTAGTATTGTCAGGATTTGCCAGTGGCTCCGAGATCGCGTTCTTCAGTCTGTCACCTTCAGACCTCAATGAAATGGATCCTGAGCGTATTCCTGCAGACCGCAGCATCCAACAATTACGTGATGACAGTGAACGTACACTTGCCACCATCCTGATAACAAATAATTTTGTGAACGTGACCATCATCATGCTGTGCAATTATATCTTTGCCCAGGTGATAGATTTTGGTAAAGCATACTGGTTGCAGTTTATTTGTATCACGGTTCTCCTGACCTTCCTCTTATTGCTCTTTGGTGAAATCATTCCAAAGATCTATGCCCGTCAGACTCCTCTACGATTCTGTCGTAAGGTATGTGGTGGCATAATGTTTTTCAGAAAGTTGTTCTGGCCGTTGGAGACTGTTCTTATCAGTAGTGGTATACTGGCAGAGAAAGTCATCCAGAAGGAGAATCATCTCTTGAGTGTTGATGATTTGGAGCAGGCCCTGGAATTGACAGACAAGGATGATATCAAGGAAGAGGAAAAGATGCTCCAGGGTATTATCCGTTTTGGTGATGAGACTGCTAAGGAGGTGATGACCAGTCGTCAGGACATTGTGGCACTCGATATCAAGTCACCTTTCTCTGAAGTACTCAACTGTATTATTGAGAATAACTACAGTCGTATTCCTATCTACCAGGACAATTCTGATAATATCCGAGGTATCCTGTATATCAAGGACTTATTGCCTCATCTGAGTAAGCCTACGAATTTCCGTTGGCAAAGTCTTATACGGCCGCCTTATTTCGTTCCGGAAACCAAGAAGATCGATGATCTGCTACGCGAGTTTCAAGAGAACAAAGTACATATTGCCATAGTGGTTGACGAGTTCGGCGGTACCAGTGGCATGGTCACTCTCGAGGATATCGTGGAAGAGATCGTTGGTGAGATCAACGATGAGTATGATGAGGATGAGAAGGTGTTCACCCGTCTGAATAAGAATACCTATCTCTTTGAGGGTAAGACGCTCCTGAGCGATATGGTTAGGATCTTGGAAGTAGATGATGAAGAGTTTGATGATATCGAAGGAGATGCCGATACGTTAGCCGGACTGATCCTTGAGATCAAGGGCGACTTCCCCAGTGTTCATGAAAAACTGGAGTATAAGAATTACCTGTTTGAGATCACTGAGTTGGAGGAGCGTCGTATCTCCCGCGTGAAGGTCATTGTCAGGGATAAGAATGACCAAGAAGAAAAAAAATGATAAACAATTACTGTTTATCATTTTTCTTTTTATGACGGTAGTTCTTTCTTGGCTTGTTGCTGGCCGCTTTCCCCTTTTTGTCATTCCGTTTGTTTCCATGACGGTGGAAGTGGGCACGACCACCTTTCTTTGTCATCGGGCGGTATTCGGGTCCTTCCATGTGGTAGGGTAGAGGAATCTTCTCTACGGCATATCCCAAGAATTTCTCGATGCGGATAAAGTCGACGATCTCCCAGCCACGTACCAATGTGATTGCTTGTCCGTCACGGTCTGCACGGGCAGTCCTACCTATACGATGAACATAATCTTCCGCATCGTGCGGCACATCATAATTGATGACAGTTGCAATATCGTCGATATCAATTCCTCGTGCTACGATATCTGTTGCCACCAGTACATCCACCTGTCCACTCTTGAAGAGGTACATCGTCTCATCACGCTGTTGCTGGGAAAGGTCAGAGTGCATCTCACTGCAGTTTACTTTCATCTGCAGCAGTTCGCGATAGATTTCTCTCACCTTGATTTTTGAGGATGCGAAGATAATGACTCTCTTTAGTTGGTTGCTCTTAAAGAGATAATTCAGTATTCGTATCTTTTGGTTCTCATGACAAACATAGGCCATCTGGTGGATCTTCTCCGCAGGTTTGCTGACGGCGATCTTCACGGTTACAGGATCATGCAGCAGGTTATGGGCCAACTCCTCTATCTTGTCGGGCATAGTAGCTGAGAACATAATCGTCTGACAGTTATCCGGAAGTAGTTTTGCGATGGTCATGATATCATCATGAAAACCCATATCGAGCATTCTGTCGGCCTCATCCAGCACGAAGAAGGAGACCTTACTCAGATCGATGTTTCCCATGGTGATATGACTGATGAGACGTCCAGGTGTGGCTATAATCACATCAGCACCCAGTTTCATGCCCTTATATTCCTGATCATATCTGTTTCCGTCGTTTCCTCCGTATACAGCAACACTGTTTACATTGGACATATAATAGGAAAAACCCTGCATCGCCTGGTCAATCTGTTGAGCCAACTCTCTGGTAGGACTCATGATCACACAGTTGATGGCATCCTCAGGATAGCCTCCATCATCCAACTGACTCAGGATAGGCAACAGATAGGCGGCAGTCTTACCCGTTCCTGTCTGTGCTACTCCAAGAATATCTCGTCCGTTAAGTATCTCTGGTATACATTTTTCCTGAATAGGAGTACACACACTGAAATTCATGTCATCCAGTGCGTCCAGTGTATTATCACTTAAATCTAAATCGTAAAAATCCATTCTTATTAATTAGGTGCCTGACGGTAGCAGAAATAAGCCACCACGGCGAAAATAATGTTTGGTATCCATGCGGCAAGCATGGGTGGTGTATTGGCATTGATCGCAAAGGTAGAGGATACTGCTTGCAAAAGGATATAGGTAAAACTGAGTGCCAGTCCGATACCTAAGTATAGTCCCATACCTCCTTTTCGTTTTCTTGATGATAGCGACATACCGATGGTCGTCAGGATGAACGATGCAAAACTGGAAGCGATACGTTTATGGTACTCCACTTCATATTGTACAACGTTACTGGATCCTCTGTTGATCTGTTTGCTGATATATTCCCGCAGTTGTGGACTGGTGAATGTCTCTTGCTGTCCTTTTGAGAAGACAAGGTCGGTAGGCTCCATCATGATCATTGTGTCTTTACGGGCGCCACTGGTGATCTTTTCCTTCAAGCCCCTCATATCTCTTATTCGCCATTGTGAAATCTTCCAATGATACTTGCTCTCACTGATCGTGTCATATTGTATCTCCTGAGCGGTAAGATGACTGACCAGTTTCTTATTCTCAAACTTATCCAGATTAAAGCCGTATCCTCTCTTGACATTATTGTCATAGTGCTGTATGTAGGCGATGACTCCTTGTCCTACCTGCAACTGCACGTTTTGGGCAGATGTTGTTCTTTTCTTGTTCTTATACATCGTCTCAAAGTTTTGCTTGACGATGGTGCCCTTAGGAATCACATAGGCTCCAAGAAAGAATGTCAGCAGGGAGATAAATGCAGCCGATATCATATATGGGCGCATGAGTCGCTTAAAACTCACACCAGCTGCCAACATGGATATAATCTCTGAGTTTCCTGCCAGTTTCGACGTAAAGAAGATCACGGCAATAAAGACGAAGAGCGGACTGAACAGGTTGGCAAAATAGGGGATGAAGTTCAGATAGTAATCAAAGATGATTGCTTTCCACGGGGCGTGATACTGCGTGAACTTAGCCAGATGCTCGTTGAAGTCGAATACAATGGAGATCGATATAATCAAGATGATGGCAAAGAAGTATGTGCCAATGAATTTCTTAATGATATACCAATCCAATTTCTTCAGGTAGCGAAGCGGGTTGTATTTCTTCATCCAACTGAATTTCCGTCCCAGCCAATTAAAAGCCAGGATTACCTTACGAAAGAGATTCTTGAATACCCCTCGTGTCTTTTCAGTTGACTGTCTTATCTTTTCTTTGTTGATATTCATTGTTATATTCTCTTTCCAAGTTGGTCGATAATACTGGCTTTCCACTTCACAAAGTCACCCTGTTCGATGTGGGTTCTGGCATCGCTTACTAACCTGAGATAGAAAGCCAGATTATGAATGCTTGCTATTTGCATGGCGAGCAATTCCTGTGCTTTGAACAGGTGGTGCAGATAGGCTTTCGTATGGATACGGTCGATCTCACAACCATCGGGGTCGATAGGCGAGAAATCCATCTCCCATTTCTTGTTGCGCATGTTCATCGTTCCATTATAGGTGAATAACATGGCATTACGGCCGTTACGGGTAGGCATTACACAATCAAACATATCGACACCTCGCTCGATGGCCTCGAGAATATTCTGGGGTGTTCCCACGCCCATCAGATAACGGGGCTTGTCTTTCGGTAGGATGGCATTCACCACTTCTATCATGTCGTACATCACCTCTGTGGGTTCTCCCACGGCTAATCCTCCAATAGCATTACCGGGTGCTCCCTTGTCGGCGATAAACTTAGCAGCCTCACTACGCAGATCTTTATACGTACATCCCTGGACAATCGGGAAGAGTGCCTGATCATAACCGTATAGCGGATCGGTATCATTGAATCGTTTGATACAACGGTCTAACCACCGTTGAGTCAGGGCCAGACTGTTTTTTGCATAGTTGTAATCGCTCTCACCGGGAGGGCACTCATCTAGTGCCATCATGATATCCGCTCCAATGATACGCTGGGTGTCCATCACGTTCTCTGGTGTGAAGATGTGTTTTGATCCGTCGATATGAGAGCGGAACTCACAACCTTCTTCCCGTAACTTACGGATACCGGTCAGGGAGAACACCTGAAAACCACCACTATCTGTCAGTATCGGACGATCCCAGGTGTTAAACTGATGCAGTCCGCCAGCTGCCCTGAGCACTTCCAATCCCGGACGTAAGTACAGGTGGTAGGTATTGCCTAAGATGATCTGCGCATGGATCTGCTCACGGAGCTCACTGAAGTGAACACCTTTTACGGAGCCCACCGTACCTACGGGCATAAAGATGGGGGTCTTTATCTGTCCATGGGCCGTGGTGATGATACCTGTACGCGCATCACTGGCATTATCAGTATGTTGTAATTCAAAAGTCATTCCTATTCTTTCTCTTTTTTCTCCTCATCAATCTCGAAGACTGTGGGATGGTCAACAATCTCATCCGTCAACGCGAATTTCCAAACATCCTGTACATTCTCTACGTAGTGGAAGGTGACACCCTTGAGGTAAATATCCTGTATCTCGTCGATATCTTTCTTATTATCTTGGCACATCACGATATCGGTGATGCCGGCGCGCTTGGCAGCCAGGATCTTCTCTTTGATACCACCCACGGGGAGCACCTTTCCTCTTAAGGTGATCTCGCCGGTCATGGCCGTGTTCTTACGTACCTTACGCTGGGTAAGTGCCGAGGCGATAGAGGTGGCGATGGTAATACCTGCCGACGGCCCGTCTTTCGGTGTTGCTCCCTCCGGTACATGGATATGGATATTCCAGTTGTCAAAGATCCGGTAGTCAATATTCAGTGTCTCGGCATGGGCCTTGACATATTCCAGAGCCAGGATAGCCGACTCTTTCATCACGTCACCCAGGTTGCCGGTCAATGTCAACTTGGATCCTTTTCCTTTGCTCAGACTTGTCTCGATAAAGAGAATCTCTCCACCGACACTGGTCCATGCCAATCCTGTAACGACACCGGCATCTTTATTACCTTGATAGATATCGCGGTAATAGGGGGGCTTGCCTAACAGATCACCAATCTCGTTGGACGTGATCTTCTCGTAGGGTAGTGAACCGTCCTTGGCCTTGATATAAGCCAACTTACGTAGTGACTTGTTGATCTGCTTCTCCAGTTGTCGCACACCACTCTCACGGGTATATTGCTCGATCACTTTCTCGATGGCAGCCTTGTTGAACGACAGGTTCTTGTCGGTATTCAATCCCGTATTCTCCTTCTCCTTCGGAATGAGGTGGCGCTTGGCAATCTCTATCTTTTCCTCTGTGATATAACCGCTTACCTCTATCACCTCCATACGGTCGAGCAAAGGACGTGGTATGGTGTTCAGGTCATTGGCCGTAGCTATGAACAGCACTTTCGAGAGGTCGTAGTCTACATCCAGATAGTTATCATGGAAGGCGATGTTCTGCTCGGGATCCAGCACCTCGAGGAGTGCCGATGAGGGATCGCCGTTGATGGTGTTCTGTGTCACCTTATCAATCTCGTCAAGGATGAAAACGGGGTTGGATGAACCGGCCTTTTGGATATTCTTGATGATTCTGCCAGGCATGGCGCCTACATACGTACGACGGTGGCCGCGGATCTCTGATTCATCATGCAGACCACCCAGACTGATACGTACATACTTACGCTTCATAGCCTCGGCGATGCTCTTGCCCAACGAAGTCTTTCCGACTCCCGGAGGACCGTACAGACAGAGGATTGGTGACTTCAGGTCTCCTCTTAACGACAATACGGCGATATACTCCAGTATGCGCTCCTTTACCTTCTCCATGCCATAATGGTCCTTATCAAGAATCTTCTGCGCACGTTTCAGGTTCAGGTCGTCTTGTGTATATTCTCCCCAGGGCAGGTTCACCAGTGTCTGCAGGTAATTCAACTGCACACTGTACTCCGGTCCTTGCGGATTGAGCAGATCCAGTTTGTCAAGTTCCTTGTTGAATGTCTCATGGATCTCCTCCGACCATTTCTTGTTGCGTGCCTTTTGCAACAGGTCTTTTCTCTCAGGAGAACCTTCACCGTTACCCAACTCTTCCTTGATGTTCCTGATCTGTTGCTGCAGGAAATATTCACGCTGCTGCTCATCGAGATCCTCACGGGTCTTTGTACGGATGTCGGCTTTGATCTCCAACAGTCGTATCTCCTTATGCAAGATCTTCAGCAGGTCGATGATACGGTCGGTTATCTTCTCATCCTTGAGCAACATCTCCTTGTCCTTCAACTCAAAGGGCAGGTTCGAACAGATATAGTTGAGCGCGATGATATCGTTGGTGATATTGTTGATGGCAAACTGTGCCTCATCGGGTATCTCGTCGTGGATATGTATGTAGTGCTTGGCCGTGTTCCGCAGGTCCTCCATGGCAGCGGCAAACTCCACGTCATTCTCCTCGGGCAATACCTCGGGGAATGATTCTACCACGCCACGTATGTATGGACGGTAAGCGGTGAGCTCTCTAAGTACACAGCGACCCATGGCCTGCACAATGACTGTCACCGTTTCTCCATTCCCCGGCATCTCGAGGATACGTACCAGTTTGGCATACACACCATAAGTATATAGGTCACTCAGTCTGGGATGTTCTATGGACTCATCTTTCTGTGTGAAGATAGCGAATACGGTATCCGGGTTGTTCTTCAGTGCATTGATGAGATTCATACTTGCTGATCTGCCGATGATGATCGGTGATACAACACCTGGAAACAGTATCAGGTTTCGTGTGGCCAGTATCGGGCACACTCCCGGTGCTTCTGCATGTATAATCGTTCTGATGTCTCCATCATAGTCTGCTATCATCGAAAAGTTACCTTGATTACTCTTTTTCATTTTTACTCTTTAGTTAATGACAATGCTTCTGTCTTTTTCAATACGAGTTGCAAAATTACAAAATTTGTATGAGATATCATGTGTCTAATAAGATTATTTAATAATAAATAGGTGAATGGTAAGAAATAATTCTTTAATTTTGCATCCGTCATGTCGAATACCTACTTTTCTTTTAAGCAATTCACCATTCATCAGGAGTTGTGCGCCATGAAGGTGGGCACCGATGGGGTGCTTCTCGGCGGTTGGGCTGTTGGTGGAGAACGCATCCTGGACATTGGTTGTGGCACAGGTGTCATCGCTCTGATGATGGCCCAGCGGTATCCTGCATCACACGTGGTGGCTATAGATATTGATGAGGGAGCATTCCGTCAGACCACCATGAATATCCAAGAATCACCCTTTGCCGATAGGGTAGAGGTATATCAGGTATCTTTACAAAATTATTTTACAGATCCTTTTGATGCCATCGTATGTAATCCTCCCTTTTTTGCCAATCAGCTGAAGGGGCCTGACCAACAACGTAACATGGCTCGTCATACGGATTCTTTATCGTTTGCCGATTTGTTTAAACACGCAAAAAGACTTCTGAAGCCTACCGGCACATTCTCCCTGGTGGTTCCTGATAGTGCCCGCAGTGAGATAGATTTCCAGGCGGTGCTCAATGGCTTCTACCCGCTACATAAATGCGCGGTAAAGACCACACAGAAAAAAGCCCCTAAACGTTTCCTGCTTTCGTATGGACTGGTGGCTCAACCCTGTCAGCATACAGAATTGATCATTGGGTCTGAGACATACCAAGAGATGTTGAAAGATTTTTACTTATAGGTTGTTCAGCTTCCTCAGCAACTTCTTGTTGATGGCTTGGATGTTACGCCCCTGTCGGGTAATATCCTCACGCATGACATTGATGTCGTTGAAGAATTCACTGAAGGCTGTCTGCACGGCATTGGGGTGGCGCTTCGATTTGTCGGCATCCGGATTAACAAGTATCTTGATGCCCTTGCTGATGAGCTGGATATCCACATCTGCCTCTTCCATAATCGGGTCACCATCAAAATGGATATAACCGGGAGTCTTCCTGTGAATATGGATGTGCTTAGTGCGGAAAGTCTTGATTTTCATATTCTTATCCAGCGTCTTGTTCATCATCTCGATTGCTACCTGGGGGGCCTCAATCATATCAAAAGGCTCCATGATGATCACATCCAAAAGGCCGTCGCTCATAGAGGCATGGGGGGCGATATAGGCATTGTTGCCGTATTGTGAGGCATTGGCGCATGAAATCAGGAAGGCTTTATATTTTTTCTTGCCGTTCTCGTCTTCTATCTCGTAGGTCTCCGGCTTGTAAGTCAGTCCTTCACGCAATACATTCTCCACATATGTTACCGGACCTCTCTTTCCCGCCTCGGCAAACTTCATGCTGATAAAAGCATCAAATCCCATGCCGCAGGTGCAGAAGAAGGCGTGATTATTGATGATACCATAGTCCAGATCGTGTATCTCACATTGGTTGATAATCTCTATCGACTTCTTAATATCTATCGGCAACATCAAGTGACGGGCCAGTCCATTGCCCGATCCACAGGGAAGAATAGCCAAGGCAGTCTCAGAGTTGACAAGCGCGCGGGCTACCTCGTTGACCGTTCCGTCACCACCTACCGCCACCACAATATCTGTATGCAGCTCTCTCTCCTCCTTAGAGATCACCTCCGCATGACCGGCATATTCCGTCATGCGTATCTTATACTCAAACTTCTCTTTGTCCAAGTATTTATCTATCAACAGAGGAACGGCAGTTTTCTTAGATGTTCCAGAGATAGGGTTGATAATAAAGGTGATAGTTTTCCGCATATTCATTCTGCAAAAATAATAATATTAAGTCGAAAAAAGCACCTGTTATCTATAATAATTTACATAAACGAGATTTTTTCATTAAAAAATAAGTTTATTTGAACATTTTTTTATACCTTTGCATGCTGTAACAAATTTTGAATTAATATTACCTATTTAAATATGGGACTCTTACAAGAGAAATGCAAGCAATACCGTGAGCCACAGAAATTCATGGCTGCTAATGTCTATCCTTATTTCAGGGAGATTACCGGAAAGCAGGGTACAGAAGTGGAGATGGGTGGCCACCATGTGCTGATGTTCGGATCAAATGCCTATACCGGGCTTACTGGCGATCCTCGTGTTGAAGCAGCGGCAAAGGCAGCAATTGACAAATATGGCACAGGATGTGCCGGCAGCCGTTTCCTTAATGGTACATTGGATTTGCATGTACAGTTAGAGAAAGAGCTGGCCGCTTTTGAAGGAAAAGAAGAGGCTCTGGTGTTCTCTACAGGTTTTTCTGTCAATGCTGGTGTTCTTGCTGTTATTTGTGGTCGTGAGGATTATATCATCTGTGATGACCGTAATCATGCCAGTATCGTGGACGGCCGCCGTCTGTCGTTTGCCACCTGTCTGAAATACAAGCACAACGACATGGAGGATCTGGAAAAGCAGTTGCAGAAATGTCGTCCGGAATCCATTAAGATGATCGTTGTCGACGGTGTCTTCTCCATGGAGGGTGACCTGGCCAATCTGCCGGAGATCGTTCGCCTGAAGAAGAAATATAATGCCAGCATCTATGTGGATGAGGCTCATGGACTTGGTGTCTTCGGAAAAGAGGGCCGCGGCGTGTGCGACTACTTTGGCGTGACCGATGACGTGGATGTTATCATGGGTACTTTCTCCAAGAGTCTTGCCAGCATCGGTGGCTTTGTGGCAGCCGATTTTGATACGATCAATTATCTCCGTCATACCTGTCGCACTTACATCTTTAGTGCGTCGAATACCCCGGCAGCTACTGCCGCAGCTATGGAGGCTCTCCATATCATCCGTCAGGAGCCTGAGCGTATTGAGAAACTGTGGAAGGTTACCAACTATGCCCTGAAACGTTTCCGTGAGGAAGGCTTTGAGATTGGTGATACCCAGAGTCCGATCATTCCGCTGTATGTGCGCGATGTGGCTAAGACATTCCTGGTGACTAAGTTGTCTTTCGATGCAGGTGTGTTCATCAACCCCGTTATCCCACCGGCTTGTGCACCCCAGGATACATTGGTGCGCTTCGCATTGATGGCTACCCATACAGAAGAGCAGGTAGAGCGCGGTGTTCAGGCGTTGAAGAAGATCTTCGTAGAGCAGGGTATTATCAAATAGAATTTTCGTTGATATCAAATAAAGAGAGCAGCCTTTTGGGTTGCTCTCTTGTTTTTTCTGGCCCTTGCATTTGTGTGAATTGGCGCCAGGATTTGATGATTACAAACAAGAGTCCGGAGGGTCCGGACTATCGTCGTTGTATGTCTTATACGATACCCTGGGCCATCATGGCTTTGGCTACCTTCAGGAAACCGGCCACGTTGGCACCCTTCACGTAGTTGATGTAACCATCCTTCTCTGTGCCGTACTTCACACAGTTGGCGTGGATATTGTTCATGATATCGTGCAACTTGGCATCTACCTCCTCACGACTCCAACTCAGGCGCTCAGAGTTCTGACTCATCTCCAGACCAGACACGGCAACACCACCGGCATTGGCAGCCTTACCCGGAGAATACAGGATCTTAGCATCCTGGAACACCTTGATTGCCTCTGGGGTGGTAGGCATGTTAGCACCCTCGCTGACGGCGATCACACCGTTGGCAACAAGTGCCTTAGCTGCCTCCTCATCAATCTCATTCTGGGTGGCAGAGGGCAGGGCGATATCAGCCTTCTCCTTCCATGGCTTCTCACCAGCCACATATTTCACACCATATTCCTCAGCATACTCACGGATACGACCACGGTCTACATTCTTCAACTCCATGATGAAGTCGAGCTTCTCACGGTCGATGCCATCCGGATCATAGATATAACCGTCAGAGTCAGAACAGGTAACTACCTTGGCACCCAGTTCGATACACTTCTCGATAGTGTACTGGGCCACATTACCTGAACCACTTACCAACACGGTTTTACCCTTGATGTCCAAGCCACGGGTCTTCAGCATGTTTACCAGAAAGTAGACATTACCATAACCGGTTGCCTCTGGACGGATAAGAGAACCACCGAACTCCAGTCCTTTACCGGTGAGAACACCGCTCCACTGGTGGGTGAGCTTCTTGTACATACCGAACATATAGGCTACCTCGCGACCACCTACACCGATGTCACCTGCGGGAACATCCTCATCAGGACCGATATGACGATAGAGCTCCTGAATGAATGCCTGACAGAAACGCATTACCTCTGCACTGCTCTTGCCACGGGGAGAGAAGTCTGATCCTCCCTTGGCACCACCCATCGGAAGGGTAGTAAGTGAGTTCTTGAAAGTCTGCTCGAAAGCCAAGAACTTCAGAATACTCAGGTTTACGGTAGCATGGAAACGGATACCACCCTTGTACGGGCCAATCACGTTGTTATGTTGAATGCGGTAACCCATATTGGTCTGTACTTTTCCTTTGTCGTCTACCCATGTGACGCGGAATTGCACCAGTCGATCAGGGATGCAGAGACGCTCAATGAGGTTCTGCTGATCAAACTCAGGATGTTTGTTGTACTCTTCCTCAATAGTTCCTAATACCTGACTAACGGCCTGGATATACTCAGGCTCGTTTGGGAATCTCTGTTTCAGATTCTCCACAACACTTGCTGCATTCATAATCTTGTGGTTTAAAAAACAATCTTTTACCTTTAAACTAATATCTGCTTGCAAAGTTATATAAAAATATTGTTTGCGCAAACAAAATGAAAGATTTTTTTTAAATTATCTTTGAAAACGTTATCGTAGGTATGTTTCAGCAAAAAAAAGAGGATGTGTCCTGAACACATCCTCTAATAATATATGGAATATATGTAATTATCCGAGATACTTCATCAGGATCTTGGCATTACCACTCTCACGAAGTTTAGTAATACTCTTCTCACGAATCTGACGGACACGCTCACGGGTAAGACCGAGCTGATCACCGATCTCTTCCAGTCCTTTCTCCGGGCGCCCGATACCGAAGCACTCACAGATAATGATACGCTCCCGGTCTTTCAACACTTTATTAAGGACTGACTCTAACTCTTGAGCCATACTCTCGTGGTCTACCTGGCGGTCTGTACGACTGTCGTCACCACTGGGCATCACATCGAGCATACAGTTGTCCTCACCATCCTGGAAGGGGGCGTCGATACTTACATGATGACCGTCGGCAGCAAGACTCTGTCCGATCTTCTCTTCGTCGATATTCGTAGCGGCACTCAACTCCGATACAGACGGATGGCGCTGATGCTCTTGCTCAAACTTATTAATCTCATGGTTGATCTTGCTCAGTGATCCCACCTGGTTAAGGGGCAGACGTACGATACGACTCTGCTCAGCAATTGCCTGGAGGATGCTCTGACGAATCCACCATACAGCATAGGAGATGAATTTGAAACCACGTGTCTCATCAAACTTCTGTGCTGCCTTGATTAATCCGATGTTACCTTCATCGATTAAGTCTGTCAGTGTCAGTCCTTGGTGTTGATATTGCTTGGCTACAGAAACAACAAATCGCAGGTTGGCGGTAACCAACTTGTTCTTTGCGCGCTCTCCTTCCGGTCCTCCTTTCTTAATCTTTTGTGCCAGTTCAATCTCCTCATCAATAGAGATAAGTGGCGCGCGACCAATTTCTACCAGATACTTATCCAGTGCCTCACTAGACCGGTTAGTGATGCTTTTTTGTATTTTAAGTTGTCTCATATTAAACCCTAAAACTATCTAATCGCCTGATTTTCAATAATATAATTTAATTTTAGTACTAAAAGCGTTGCAAAGGTATAAAAAATATCAATAGGTTGTACTCCTAAAGTTGTTAATTTAATTTAAAATCAGTGTTTTATCTTATTATTCTGGTAAAAAGGGAATAATTATGGTATAGAACAGAAAAATGCCTGATATTCATCTTCAAAGTAGGGTGTAAACACATTTTTATGATAATTATCCATGATCTCTTCATGTGACCAATAGCGCCCACCGGCTAATTCATCAGGGTTGGGGGATGGAGTCCCTTCATAGATAGTTTTGTATACATACACCAGTTCTCGCTCACGTTTTCCTTCAAAGATATACTTACCTAAGAACACAGGTGTAAAATGTTTGATACCCAATTCTTCATACACTTCCCGGTAAAGTGCTTCTTCAACCGTCTCACCATAGTCTACATGCCCTCCTGTGGCAGTATCCCAACGGTTGGGCTGAATGTCTTTCCAGGCAGGTCGTTGCTGAAGAAATAGTTCTCCTTGCGGATTAAAGACATGCAGGTGGACTACAGGATGTAGAATCTTTGTGCCGTCGTGTGCCTGTCCTCTAAGGATACTTCCTATCACTGTTCCTTCTTCATCGACAACGGGGAAGCGCTCTTGTTGATTATCCATGATTCAATTTCTTTATCTTGTTATCTCGACATGTCATGATCTCGAACAAAAATAAAAGCAATCCTTCCACGCATCGATAATTTCCGGTTTCTCCTTAAAGAATCCAAAAAGAGAACTGCCACTTCCCGACATGGCGGCGTAGAGAGCTCCTTGCTGATAGAGTTGTTGTTTGATCTCTTTCAGACGAGGGTATTGTGGAAATATGCTTTCTTCGAAATCATTCGTCAGTTGTTCACGCCATGTCCGGATATCCTGTTTGACGATATCCTTGCACTTAATGCCTGTATGGTGTGGGGTGATATGTGCGAAAGCCTCTCGAGTGGAGACAGCCACGGGCGGTTTGATGATGAGCAGATGATATTGGCTCAGGTCTAAGGATAAGGGTGAAAGTATCTCTCCGATTCCTTCAGCATAAGCAGGCGTGTCGGTAATAAAGAAAGGACAGTCGGCTCCCAGTGATGCCGCTTTCATTCTGAGTTCCTTATCAGAAATTCCTAACTGAAACATTTTGTTGAGCAGTCGGAGCATGAAGGCACCGTCAGATGATCCACCTCCTAATCCTGCCTGACTGGGAATAGCTTTATTTAGACGGATGCTTACTGGGGGAATGTCATAATCCTTTTTTAATAACTGCCATGCACGTACCACCAGGTTTTGGTTGGGATCACCTTCCAATGCAACGCCAGAGAGATGAAGATTCAGTTGATCACTGGGCTCTACCTCCAGCGTGTCATGGATATTGATAGGGTAGAAGACGGTTTCCAGATTATGGTAGCCGTCTGGACGTTTCTCAACGATATTCAGTCCGAGATTGATCTTTGCTCGTGGATGTATTATCATATTTTAATTCTCAAAAAGTATTGCAAAGATAAATAGTTTTTTGTACATTTGCAACCAAATTTTTGAATTTATGCCTGAAAGAAGAAATAATACCCCCATTGATACTACTTATGGTCATCTGCAGCCACAGGCTACAGATATAGAGCGAGCAGTATTAGGCGCTTTGATGATTGATAAAGATGCGTTCTCTGTGGTGAGCGAGATCATTTGTTCGGAGACATTCTATGAACCGCGTAATCAGAAGATTTACCATGCCGTACAGTCGTTGAACATGGCTGACATGCCGGTAGATATAATGACCGTGGTGGAGCAGTTGAAGAAAGAAGGAACACTCGAGGAGGTGGGTGGACCGGCTTATATCGTTGACCTTACCTCGCATGTGGCATCATCGGCACATATAGAGTATCATGCACGTATTCTTGCCCAGAAATACATCGCGCGCCAATTGATATCCTATGCCAGCAATATTGAGACGAAAGCCTTTGATGAGACGGTTGATGTGGATGAGCTCCTGCAGGAAGCAGAGGGCTCACTCTTCGAACTCTCTCAGACCAATATGAAGAAAGACTATACGCAGATTGACCCGGTAGTTGAGCAGGCGGTAAAAATCTTACAGAAAGCATCCGCGCAGAAGGGTGGTCTGACAGGTATTCCTACAGGTTATACAAAACTGGATGAAATGACAGCTGGTTGGCAGAACAGCGACCTGGTGATTATTGCCGGTCGTCCAGCCATGGGTAAGACAGCGTTTGCCTTGTCGTTGGCAAAGAATATTGCCGTTGACTATCAGGTGCCTGTTGCTTTCTTCTCTTTGGAAATGAGTAATGTGCAGTTGGTGAATCGATTGATTTCCAATGTCTGTGAACTTGAAGGTAGCAAGATCCTCAATGCTAATCTGGATGATGAAGAGTGGCAGCGTCTGGATCGTAATATCCGCAAGCTGCAGGGAGCACCTATTTATATAGATGACACTCCAGGCATGAGTATTTTCGAACTGCGCTCTAAGGCCCGTCGACTGGTGCGTGAGAAGAATGTCAAGATACTGATGATCGACTATTTGCAGTTGATGAACGCCAATGGCGCCCGCTTCGGCAGTCGTCAGGAAGAGGTGTCTACGATCAGTAGGTCACTGAAAGGATTGGCTAAGGAGTTGGATATTCCTGTTCTCGCACTCTCACAGTTGAATCGTACAGTGGAGACACGTGATGCCTCACCAGCTAGTAAAATTCCACAGTTGAGCGACCTTCGTGAGTCGGGTGCTATCGAGCAGGATGCCGATATGGTACTCTTTGTGCACCGTCCGGAATACTACCGTATTTATCAGGATGATAAGGGAAACGATCTTCGTGGTATGGCACAGATTGTTATTGCCAAGCATCGTAAAGGAGCTACTGGTGATGTCATGCTGAACTTCCGTGGAGAGTTTACCCGTTTTGAGAATCCTGAGGATGCTCATTTCAACAGACCATTTAATGAAAACGGTATTATCGGCTCCAAGATGAACGGAGATGATAATACCGTAGATGATTTTGCCTTCCCGCCACCAGATAATATGGGGCCGGCATTCTGATGACTCTTTTTATCAGTCTGGCGTCGCGATGACACGAGGTTTGCTTGGGGTGACTTTCTCGTCGCCGGTTACCATATTACCGGTAATATAGAGACGAGTCATCTCAGTCTTGCCATTCGTTCTTACAGTGATGGTCTTCTTAAAACTGCCGGGGAACTTACCCTTGCCGTTGTATGTCACATCGATCTTTCCACTCTGACCAGGAGCCACAGGCTCTTTGGTATAGGTGGGAACAGTGCATCCGCAACTGGCAACAGCTTGGTTGATAACCAATGGCGCATTACCTACATTCTTGAATGTGAAGGTGCATTTCTGTACACCGTCGTTCTCGTGGAATTTGCCAAGATCGACTTTCACTACATCGAACTTAATCTCTGCCTGCTTCTGTGCATGAGCCATCATAAAAGAGCCGCACAGCATCACCATTATAAATAGAATTTTTTTCATATTTATAGCTTTTTAAATGATTTCATTTTATCATAAGACGCACAAAAGTAAACATTTTATTAACAGAGAAATGCAAAGATGAGCGATAATTATTAAATATTAACGGTTGATAACTGTTTTGAAATAACTGTTTCATTAAAAAACTACATCTAAATTATTTGTCATATCATAGTTTTGTTGTAATTTTGCAGAAAATTTTTCAAAACGATGTATAGAACTAAGACTTGTGGCGAATTACGCCTTCAAGATGCCGGCACCGTCGTTACATTGGCCGGCTGGGTACAGAGAACGAGAAAGATGGGTGGAATGACGTTTGTGGATATCCGCGACCGCTATGGTATCACCCAGATTGTTTTCGATGAATCAAAAGATGAAGACTTGTGTGCAAAAGCGAACAAGCTCGGTAGAGAATACTGCGTGCAGGTGATTGGCGAGGTGAACGAGCGTCAGAGCAAGAACCCCAAGATGCCTACCGGTGATATCGAGATTATTGCTCAGACACTGAACATCCTTAGTGAGAGTATCACACCACCGTTTACTATAGAGGATAATACCGATGGCGGTGATGATATCCGAATGAAATACCGTTATCTCGATTTGCGTCGCGCTGCCGTTAGAAAGAATCTTGAGTTGCGCCACAGAATGACGATCCTGATACGTAACTTCCTTGACTCGAAAGATTTTATCGAGGTGGAGACACCTATATTAATAGGTAGTACGCCAGAGGGTGCACGCGACTTCGTTGTTCCTTCACGTATGAACCCTGGACAGTTCTATGCACTGCCACAGAGTCCACAGACATTGAAACAGTTGTTGATGGTCAGTGGTTTCGACCGCTATTTCCAGATTGCTAAGTGTTTCCGTGATGAAGACCTGCGTGCTGACCGTCAACCGGAGTTTACTCAGATAGACTGTGAGATGTCATTCGTAGAGCAGGATGATGTCATCGATCTGTTCGAGGATATGGCTCGTCACCTCTTCAAAGAGATACGTGGTATCGATCTTCCTGCGAAACTGCAGCAGATGACATGGCATGATGCGATGCGTCTGTATGGTTCAGACAAACCAGATATCCGTTTCGGTATGGAGTTCGTAGAGTTGATGGATGTGCTGAAAGGTACGGGTACGCTCAGTGTCTTCGACAATGCTAATTACATCGGTGGTATCTGTGTACCGGGATGTGCTGACTATACCCGTAAGCAACTTGACCAACTGACTGACTTCGTAAAGAGTCAGCAAGTGGGAGCCAAGGGCTTGGTATATGTGAAGTATAATACCGATGGCACTGTGAAGAGCAGTATCGATAAGTTCTATTCGCCAGAGGTTTGGGCTGCGCTGAAAGAAAAGGCTGGAGCCAAGGATGGCGACCTGGTATTAATACTGAGTGGTGATAATGCCAATAAGACACGTGTACAGTTGTCAGCATTACGTCTGGAGATGGGTGACCGCCTCGGACTGCGTGATAAGAATACTTTCAAGTGCTTGTGGATTATCGACTTCCCATTGTTTGAGTGGAGTGATGAGGAGCAGCGCCTGATGGCTACCCACCATCCATTTACCATGCCAAATCCTGATGATATCCCACTGCTTGACAGTCATCCCGAGAAGGTACGTGCCAAGGCATACGACTTTGTTTGCAACGGTGTAGAGTTGGGTGGTGGTAGCTTACGTATCCACGATGGTAAGCTGCAGGCAAAGATGTTTGATATCTTAGGATTCACCCCTGAACGTGCCATGGCTCAGTTCGGATTCCTGATCAATGCTTTCAAATACGGAGCACCTCCTCATGCAGGACTCGCTTTCGGATTGGATCGATTTGTCAGTATTATGGCTGGTCTTGACAGTATTCGCGACTGTATCGCATTCCCGAAGAACAACAATGGTCGTGACGTGATGCTCGATGCACCGGGAGAACTGGATCCCAAACAGTTGGAAGAATTACAATTAAAGCTGAATCTCAAAGAAGAATAAGTGATTGTAGTTGATTTATGTCAATAAATCTTGAATATAAATAAGATTTCATAAATAATAGTAACTACTGAATATAAAGAATTATTACTTTTGCGCATCCTTAATAAAAGGGAAACAAAAGATTCAATCAGGATTTATTATTATTAAAATGGCAGAAAAGAAAACTACAAAGGCTGCTGCTGCAAAGGTTGCAGAGGCTCCTAAGAAAGAAACAGTAAAGAAAGCTACCAAGAAAGTGGCTGCAAAGAAAGTTATCTCTTACACAGCAGAGAATGTTGGTTTCAAGGCTGGTGATGTATATCAGGCACTTGCTACCGCTCAGAAGGCTCTCTCTGTTAAGGAAATTGCCGCTCAGGCAAACATCGCAGAAGAGGAAGTACTCCTCGGTGCTGGTTGGTTGCTCAAAGAGGGTAAGATAACTGAGGCAGAAGGCAAGATTGTTTTGGCTTAATCTGTATAAGATTATTGAGAAGGGCTGAGTGTTTAAACATTCGGCCCTTCTTTGTAAAGAGAAACCATGAACGTATGAAATACGAGAAGGAGATATTATTGTTTTTAGCTGAAGCAGGAAACAATGGACTGAGCGTTAAGAAGATCGCCCGGCATGTGTTTAATGCTTCCAATAACTTCTTTGAAGAGCTCGACTTTCAGGAGGTACACAATGCTGTTCAACAATATCTCACTCGCAACAGCAAAAACAGAGACTCACTGATCGAAAAGGTAGGTCCCAGGGGAATCTATAGACTTAATACCAACTCTCCCATTTCACAACAACTGATGTTTGACTTCTTCCAAGAAGAAGAGGAACAACAGAAGCCGACAGAAGACTTGTCGCTCTCTTTGTTTGATGATTTGTAAAAAACCGTCTTGTGTTCTTTAAGATTGGATTGTTTTTATTGGGATTTCTCAAAAATTGTAAGTAAACCAATCAAAAATGTGAATAATTATTTGTTTGTTAGAAATATTATTTTTACTTTTGCATCCGTTTAAATAATGTTTCTATGAATATTTCTATACTATCTCTTATAAATATCTTGCGACAGCAATAGTAAGTCGGAAGTGAAGGGGTGTATGATTATTCTACATATAAAATAGGTATTAGAGAAAATGATTGAACCTTTCCACTTCTATTGAGTGAGAAAGGTTTTTTTGTTAGGATAATATAATAAGGTAAAAGATGAATGATAGATTATTTATTTTTGACACAACGTTAAGAGATGGCGAACAGGTTCCTGGATGCCAGTTGAATACCGTTGAGAAAATACAGGTGGCAAAACAACTCGAACAGTTGGGCGTGGATGTGATAGAAGCAGGATTCCCTATTTCCAGTCCTGGTGATTTCAATTCAGTAATAGAGATTTCTAAGGCTGTTACTTGGCCTACTATCTGCGCATTGACGAGAGCCGTTGAAAAAGATATAGATGTGGCAGTAGAATCCTTGCAGTATGCCAAGAGAAAGAGAATACATACGGGTATCGGCACCTCTGATTCACATATTAAATATAAGTTTAATTCCAATAGAGAGGAGATTATCGAGCGTGCTATTGCAGCTGTGAAATATGCTAAGAAATATGTAGAGGATGTGGAGTTCTACGCTGAGGATGCCGGTCGTACAGATAATGAATACCTGGCGCGTGTGATTGAAGCTGCGATTAAAGCAGGAGCCACTGTTTGTAATATCCCTGACACTACTGGTTACTGCCTGCCTCAGGAATATGGCGAAAAGATCAAATATTTGATGGAACACGTGGATGGCTTGTCAAGTGGCAAAGCGATTCTCTCCACTCACTGTCATAATGATTTAGGTATGGCAACAGCCAATACAATGAGCGGTATCCTGAACGGAGCACGTCAGGCAGAGGTAACAATCAATGGTATCGGTGAGCGTGCAGGAAATACCTCTATGGAAGAAATCGCCATGATTCTGAAATGTCATAAGCAAATCGGTATAGAAACAAATATCAACACCACGAAGATTTATCCTGCCAGCAGAATGGTTTCATCGCTGATGAACATGCCTGTTCAACCCAACAAAGCGGTGGTGGGACGTAATGCCTTTGCACATTCCAGCGGTATCCATCAGGATGGCGTACTAAAGAATGTAGCCACCTATGAGACCATGGATCCGAAGGATGTAGGCCTCGACGATAACTCTATCGTATTGACAGCACGCTCTGGAAGAGCAGCTCTCAAATATCGTTTGGAGGTGTTGGGTGTTCCTGTAGATGATGATAAGAAACTGGATAAGATCTATCAGAAGTTCTTAGCCCTGGCTGATAGAAAGAAAGAGGTTAACGATGATGATATCCTGACGTTGGCTGGTGCAGACTCTGCCGATAACCATGCTATCAAATTGGACTTCTTACAGGTGACTACCGGTATGGGTGTGAAAAGTGTAGCCAGTATCGGACTGGACATTAGTGGACAGAAATTTGAGGCAGCAGCTACAGGTAATGGTCCTGTTGATGCCGCTATCAAAGCCTTGAAGAAAATCATTTTGAAACAGATGACACTGAAGGAGTTTACCATCCAAGCTATTTCCAAAGGTTCTGATGATGTGGGAAAAGTTCACATGCAGGTGGAATACAATGGAAGTCTTTATTATGGTTTTGGTGCGAATACGGATATCGTGACCGCTTCGGTAGAGGCATATATAGAATGTATCAACAAGTTTAAAAACTGATTAAATATGAACACGCTATTTGATAAGATATGGGATAAACATGTGGTGCAGATTGTGGAAGAAGGACCGACACAATTGTATATCGACCGCTTGTACTGTCATGAGGTGACTTCACCACAGGCTTTCGACGGACTGAGAGCACGTGGTTTGAAATGTTATCGACCACAACAAATCTATTGCATGCCTGATCATAATACCCCTACACATGATCAGGATAAACCGATAACAGATCCTGTTTCGAAAAAACAAGTTGATACCCTGAAAGCGAATGTAGCGGAGTTTGGACTCACACATTTCGGCATGATGGATCAGAACAATGGTATTATCCATGTCGTTGGACCAGATTTGGGATTATCCCTCCCAGGCATGACCATTGTCTGTGGTGACTCACATACCAGTACTCACGGAGCCATGGGCGCAGTAGCCTTCGGTATCGGAACATCAGAAGTGGAGATGGTGCTTGCCTCCCAATGTATCCTGCAGCAAAAACCAAAGTCTATGCGTATCACCGTTAATGGTAAATTAGGAAAGGGTGTTACCGCGAAAGATATGGCCTTGTTCCTGATGAGCAGACTGACGACATCGGGTGCAACAGGATATTTTGTTGAATATAGTGGTGAAGCGGTAAGGAGTCTCTCTATGGAGGGAAGACTCACCCTCTGCAACCTCTCGATAGAGATGGGTGCCCGTGGCGGATTTATCGCTCCCGATGAGACTACCTTCGAATATATCAAGACAAAGCCCTATGTTCCTAAAGGAGAGGAATGGGATCGCGCCATGGCTTATTGGAAGACCTTATACAGTGGTGAGGATGCTGTCTTTGATAAAGAACTGTCATTTGATGCCGCAGAGATAGAACCACGTATTACCTATGGTACAAATCCCGGTATGGGTATCGGTATCAGTGAACATATTCCTGCGATAGAAGAGATAGATGAGAAGGGTAGGGCATCTTTCGAAAAAGCACTCTCTTATATGGGATTCTCGGCTGGTGAACAGATAGAAGGTCATCCTATTGACTATGTTTTTTTAGGCGCATGCACTAATGGTCGTATTGAGGATTTCCGTGCCTTTGCCGAGATAGTCAAAGGACTACATAAAGCAGATGGTGTTATAGCTTGGTTAGTACCCGGTTCATGGACGGTAGAACGCCAGATACGTAAGGAGGGCTTGGATAAGATTCTGTCTGATGCAGGCTTTGAAATACGTCAACCGGGATGCTCGGCATGTCTTGCCATGAACGATGATAAGATACCTGCAGGAAAATATTGTGTATCTACCAGTAATCGTAACTTCGAAGGCCGACAGGGACCTGGAGCACGTACCATTCTTGCCAGTCCTTACATGGCAGCTGCCGCCGCTGTGACAGGAAAGATAACTGATCCCAGAAAGTTAATGTAAAAACCTGTAGATGATGAAACAGAAATTCAATATTATAAAAAGTACGTGTATTCCTCTCCCGTTGGAGAATGTAGATACAGATCAGATCATACCCGCGCGTTTCTTAAAAGCAACCACCCGTGATGAGAAATTCTTCGGTGAGAACCTGTTTCGTGACTGGAGATATAAAGAGGACGGGTCTCTCAATGAGTCTTTCGTTCTGAATGATCCCACCTATACGGGTTGCTTTCTCGTCGCAGGAAAGAACTTCGGATCAGGATCGAGTAGGGAACATGCAGCATGGGCTATCGCAGGATATGGCTTCCGTGCTGTCATAAGCAGTTTTTTTGCCGATATCCACAAGAATAATGAACTGAACAATTTCGTGTTGCCAGTTGTTGTCACCGAAGAATTCCTAAAAGAACTATTTGACAGTATCTACGAAGATCCTTCTATGATGGTGGAAGTAAATCTCCCCGAACAGACTGTTACCAATTGTAAAACCGGCAGACAAGAAACTTTCGAGATCAACGGTTATAAGAAACATTGCTTGATGAACGGTCTGGATGATATCGACTATCTCTTGGAGAATCAGGATAAGATCGTGGAATGGGAAAAAAACAACAAATAGAATGAGTAGCAAAAAAGGTATGGAAGATTATTCTTATACTCGTATACTACCCTATATCGAGATCATGGACTGTACACTGCGTGATGGTGAACAGACCAGTGGCGTGTCTTTTTTACCGCATGAGAAACTGATGATCGCTCGCAAACTGTTGCATGATGTAAATGTAGACCGTATAGAGGTGGCATCAGCAGGAGTATCGAAAGGTGATGAGGATGCTGTCAGCATGATATGTCGCTATGCCAAAACTATCGGTAAAGAGGATAAGGTTGAGGTGCTGGGATTTGTGGATGGTCATAAGTCGGTCGACTGGATCCATGCTTGTGGCGGTAAGGTAATCAACCTATTGGCAAAAGGTTCTGAGAAACACTGTCGTCAACAGCTTAATAAATCATTAGAGGAACATCTTGAGGATATCCTTGCTGTGGTGGATTATGCAGACAAGATGCAGATGAACGTTAATCTTTATCTGGAGGATTGGAGTAATGGTATGCAAGAATCGCCCGACTATGTCTATGGATTGATGGATCATCTGACAAAGACATCTATCAAGCGGTTTATGCTTCCTGATACATTGGGTATCTTGAATCCGTTGCAGGTGATCGAGTTTATGCGGAAGATGCAACGGAGATATAGTGGCATACATTTCGATTTCCATGCCCATAATGACTATGACTTGGCGGTAAGCAACTCCTTGGCTGCTGTACTCAGTGGTTGTAAGGGATTACATGTGACGGTAAATGGTCTTGGTGAACGTTGTGGTAATGCTCCTTTATCCAGTGTGCAGGCTATCCTAAAGGATCATTTTCAGGCAAAGACAAATATCTGCGAGGATCGTCTTAACGAGATTTCCCGACTGGTTGAAGGATACAGTGGTATTGCCATAGCCCCTAACCAACCCGTAATCGGTGAGAATGTCTTCACCCAAGTGGCCGGTGTTCATGCCGATGGGGATAACAAGGCCAGGCTCTATTACAATGCCCTTGTACCAGAACGTTTCGGTAGAAAACGCGAATATGCCTTGGGAAAGAACAGCGGAAAGGCAAACATTGAAAAGAATCTGAAGGAATTAGGATTAGAACTGACTCCAGAACAGACACTTAGGGTAACACAACGTATTACAGAATTGGGTGACAGGAAAGAGATTGTCACACAAGAAGACTTACCCTATATTGTCAGTGATGTCCTTAAGCAAGATTCTCCGGAGGATACTGTGAAACTGATCAGTTATGTGGTGTCTACTGCCTACGGACTGAAACCGGGTGCAAATATCCATGTAGAGATCAACGGAAAGCAGTATGAGGCAGGAGCAACGGGTGACGGACAATATGATGCTTTTGTAAAAGCACTGCGATGGATCTATCGTAAATATCTGGGTCGTACATTTCCTATCTTGTCAAACTATACGGTGTCGATACCTCCTGGTGGCCGTACCGATGCATTGGTACAGACCATCATCACTTGGCAGAACGGAGATAAGATCATCCGCACACGTGGATTGGATGCTGATCAGACTTATGCAGCCATTAAGGCAACCTTTAAGATGCTCAACATCTTTGAAAAAGAATATCAAAGTTCTTTGGAGAAACCAGAATAAGTTATTATTTTTGTGGCGAGATTAGAAGAATGAGTCTTTCGAGATCTCGATATCGCGTTATCACGTAATCTCGATAATTAAAATTTAAAGAAATGAAATTAAACATAGCAGTTTTACCCGGCGACGGTATTGGTCCGGAGATTATGCAACAGGGCGTGGCCGTCATGGATGCCATTGCTGAGAAGTTCCATCATCAGATAAGTTATAAAGAGGCTATCTGCGGTGCTGATGCCATTGATAAAGTAGGGGATCCTTTCCCTGAAGATACTTTTCGTATCTGTCAGGAGGCTGATGCCGTACTCTTTGCTGCAGTAGGCGATCCGCGCTTCGATAATGATCCGACGGCTAAGGTTCGTCCTGAACAAGGCTTGCTCGCCATGCGTAAGAAGTTAGGACTATATGCTAATATCCGTCCTGTACAGACATTCAAATGTCTGTTGCATAAGTCTCCCCTTAAAGATGAACTTATTGCTGGTGCTGACTTCATCTGTATCCGTGAATTGACCGGTGGAATGTATTTCGGAGAGAAATACCAGGATAATGACAAGGCGTACGACACGAATTACTATACTCGTCCGGAGATTGAAAGAATCCTGATAGTTGGATTCGAGTATGCCCGTAAACGTCGTCATCACCTTACTGTTATTGACAAAGCCAACGTGTTGGCATCCAGCAGACTATGGAGGCAGATTGCCAAGGAGATGGCTCCACAGTATCCTGATGTCACTACAGATTATATGTTTGTAGATAATGCCTCCATGCGTATGCTCGTTGAACCGACATTCTTCGATGTGATGGTGACAGAGAATACTTTCGGTGATATCCTTACTGATGAAGGATCATGTATCAGTGGATCTATGGGATTGCTTCCCTCTGCATCAACAGGAGAAAGCACACCTGTCTTTGAACCTGTTCATGGCAGTTGGCCACAGGCAAAGGGTCAGAATATTGCCAATCCGTTGGCACAGATCCTTTCTGTAGCAATGCTCTTTGAGTATTTCGATCTGAAAGAAGAAGGAGCGTTGATACGTAAAGCCGTTGACGTATCTCTTGTCAATAATATCCGTACTCCTGAAATTCAGGTAGAAGGTGGTGCACAATACGGTACCCGAGAAGTAGGAGCATGGATTGTCGACTATATCAGAAACGCATAATATGAGAAGACTGATCGTATTCCTCTTGCTATCCTTCACCTTATCTGGCGTTGCACAGACAAGACAAGAACTTCGTGACAGCTTGAAAGCAGCTACAGATCGTCTTGCCTATCATCCAGACAGTATCGCCTTACGTCTTGAGAAAGCGCGTTACAATCTGGAGTTGGAGCAGTGGGGCTTTGCCCAAGAGGAATACGATTATATACTAAAGAGATACCCTCAACATCTTGCAGCCTTGTTCTTCCGTGCCTATACCAACGAACGGTTATATCGTTATAACTTTGCAAGATTGGATTACGAGAATCTGCTTACCATTGTTCCGGCCCATTTCGAGGCACGTCTTGGTTTGGCATTGTTGAATCAGAAGGATAAGAAATATACTGAGGCGATGGATCAGATTAATATTCTTGTGCTGCAACATCCAGACAGTGCTATTGCCTATGCTGCCCGTGCCGGAATAGAGACAGAGCGCGAGATGTACTCCTTAGCAATCTATGATTATACTGAGGCATTGTTGAGAGATCCTAAGAATACGGATTATCTACTGTCAAGAGCTGATTTGTATATACGGGAAAGACAATTTAAAGCGGCAAGAAAAGACCTTGACCGACTCGTTTCCTTAGGTGTTCCTAAACCATCTCTGAAAGAATTCTATAAGCGTTTGAAGAGGTAAACATCTTATTCTGCCATATTGCATAAAATGCTGTTATAAATTAATTTATAACATCTGCTGACAACAATTACTTAAAACTGGTTTAAAAATTTCTTTGAATTCCTTAACGTATATTGATTTTTTTCCTTACCTTTGCGTCAAAATTCGAATTTATTCATTAATATTATTAAAAACTATGCAGAAAAGAATTGGTTTTCTGATGTCCATGATGCTGTTTTTCTGTACAGCAATGATGGCTCAAATCACAACTTCTTCTATGAACGGTAAGATCGTTGATGAAAACAACGAAGCCGTTATTGGAGCAACGGTTCAGGTTGTACACGAACCTTCCGGAACCCGTTATTCAGCAGTGTCTAACATTGATGGACGTTTTAGTATCCAAGGTATGCGTACCGGTGGTCCATACAGTGTGACGATTACTTACATCGGTTACAAAGACATTACCTACAAAAACATCAACTTGCAGTTAGGTGAGCCTTACATGCTCAATGCTAACCTCAGCGAGGATGTTAACCAGTTGGGTGAGGTCGTTGTAACAGGTTCAAAATCAAAGTTCAACGCAGAGAAGACGGGTGCTTCTACCAACATCAACAGTACCCAAATCTCTAATCTGCCGACAGTTAGCCGTAGCATCACGGATGTTACCCGTCTGTCTCCTTATGGAGGTAATGGTATGAGCTTCGCTGGTGCCGACGGTCGTACAGCCAACTTCACGGTTGATGGTGCTAACTTCAACAATAACTTTGGTTTGTCCAGCAATCTTCCTGGTGGTGGTAACCCGATTTCTATCGATGCTATCGAGGAGATGCAGGTGGTGATTTCTCCATACGATGTACGTCAGACCAACTTCATCGGTGGTGGTGTTAATGCTATTACCAAGTCAGGAACCAACACCTTCAAGGGATCTGCTTACATCTATCACAAGAATGAGAACATGCAGGGTGACGCAGTCTATCGTCAGCAGATTGCCGGTGCCCGTGACAAAGCCCAGACAACTACTTACGGTTTCACACTCGGTGGTCCGATCATCAAGAATAAGTTGTTCTTCTTCGCCAATGGTGAGATGATCAAGATTCCTACCATCGTAAACCGTTGGAAGGCATCAGAGAATGGCGTTGCTGATGCTGAAAATTATGTATCTCGTACCAAACTTTCTGATATGGAAGCTGTATCCAACTATTTGAGAAGTAAGTATGGTTATGAGACTGGTAGTTACACCAGCTTCCCGGCTGATGAGAGCAATTATAAGTTCTTGGCTCGTATCGACTGGAACATCACCGATAATCATCGTTTGGCATTGCGTTATAACTATACCAAGAATAATGTTTGGAACTCTCCGAATGCTACCTCTATGGATGGTGGAACACGTATGTCAGGTGGCCGTATGTCACAGTTTTCTATGGCTTTTGCCAATACGATGTATTCCATGGAGAATATCGTTAAGACCTGGTCTCTCGATCTTAACAGTCGTCTGAACGATAAACTCTCTAACCAGTTCCTGGCAACATTCTCAAAACTTGATGATGTCCGTGGTTCTAACTCATCTGAGTTCCCACACATCGATATTCTGAAGGATGACAATAACTACATGGCCATGGGTTATGAGTTGTTCACCTGGAACAATGCCGTTCACAACACGATTTGGAATATTAAGGATGACGTGACCTATTATATAGGTAACCATAAGATTATGGCTGGTGTAATGTTTGAGCATCAGATGGCTGACAACCAGTATATGCGTAACGGAACCGGTTACTATCGTTATAACTGGGAAGATGGTATGAGTGTTGAGCAGTTGTTCAACCAGACACCTGAGGTGTTCTGTCTTACCTATGGATATGATGGCGAAAGCGCACCAGCAGCTCGTGTACAGTTCAACCGCCCAGGTATCTATGGTCAGGATGAGTGGAACATTAATGATAAGTTCAAGTTGACTTACGGTCTGCGTATCGACGGTCTTTTCTTCAACAATGGTGACCTCCTTACTAATAATGCTATCAAGGCTCTTGATTACTATGATAAGAATGGTAATGTTCGTCATATTGATACTGGTAAGTGGCCTGCAAACAGCATCACTTTCTCTCCGCGTGTTGGTTTTACTTGGGATGTTTTAGGTGACAAGACATTGAAGGTACGTGGTGGTACTGGTCTCTTCTCTGGTCGTCTGCCATTAGTATTCTTCACTAACATGCCTACTAACGGTGGTCTGGTTCAGTATCAGGCACAACTTAATGCAAAGACAAAGGTTTGGGATGGCGAAAAAGCTACAAGAGGATATGAGAACTACTCTGGTACTTATACTACAGACGATAAGGGTAATCGCTACATCGATATGAGTCAGTTTGCTGGTGGTCCTATGACAAAGATCTCTGACATGCTGGCTAAACTTGAGAGCATGGGTTATCCGACAACAGTTACCAGTGACATGGGTACTGTTCCCTCTTCAATTTCTGCTGTTGATCCCGACTTCAAGATGCCACAGGTATGGAAGAGCTCTATCGCTATCGACTATGCTTTCCCCGTGAACTTCCCAATGACCATCACGGCTGAGGGTATCTTCAATAAGACCATCAATGCTGTTTCTATCTCCGACTGGAGTATTCCAAGTGTAGGTGGTTTCGCACGTTTCAACGGTGTTGACAACCGTCCTATCTATCCGACTGGTTTCCGTACAGGTACAAAGGCATTCGTTCTGGAAAATACAAGCAAGGGTTACGGATGGTCAGCTAATGTTACTCTGACCGCTCAGCCTACTGAGTATCTGAGTTTGATGGCTGCCTATACACATACCGTATCAAAGGAAGTTACCGGTATGCCTGGTTCTGCTGCTGAGTCTGCCTTCACATACGTTCCTACATCAGAAGGTCCAAACAACATTAAGTTGCACAACTCACAGTATGTTACTCCAGATCGTTTCGTAGCATCTGCTACTGCTCATGATAAGAGTGGCAACCACTTCAGTTTGATCTATGAGACATGGCGCGGTGGTTACAACTACTCTTATATGATGACCAACGATATGAACGGTGACGGTTACAACTACGACGCTGTATATATCCCAACCAACGAGCAGGTGGTTAACAATGAGTTCCGCTTTAAGACAACTGATGACCGTGATCGTTTCATGGACTATGTACATGCCAACAGTTATCTGAAGAATCATCAGGGTGAATACGCAGAGCCTTACAGCGTATATTCTCCATGGGTACATCGTATTGACTTTGGTTATAAGCACGACTTCCGTTTCAATGTGGGTCAGACCAAGCACACCCTGCAGCTCTCTTGTGATATCAAGAACCTGCTGAACCTGTTTAACTCAAGTTGGGGTGTTAGCAAATATCTGAATCCTGCTATTGGTGACGAGGCACGTATCCTGAAATATGAGGGTGTTGACGCTCAGGGTTATGCAACCTTCTCTACGCCAAAGGTTATCAATGGACAGACCAAAACATGGACACCGAACTACTCTCTTGGACAGTGCTGGTATGCATCCATCGGTATTAAATATATTTTCAACTAAAATAAAGTCGATAAGATATGAAACTTAAATATATTATTCTGTCTTTTATTGCAGTTCTCGGTATTTTTACGAGCTGCTCTGAAGATAATGATCCGACCTATTTGGATGAGATCCGTGTATCCTCCTCATATGTCTCTTTAGATGTCAATGGAGGTTCTAACTCTATTACAGTGAAAACATCTGATAGTTGGACTTTAAATACCGAAGAGATTCCTGAGTGGTTGACAGTATCTCCTACATCTGGATCTGCAGGTGAAACAACTATCCAATTCAGTGCTTCTTCAACTCTTGATGGACGTACTGCAGAACTTCATCTGACAAGTGCCGGACGTACTCAGAATATCAATGTCATTCAGGGTCTGTCAACTGTATCCGATGCTACTTGTGCTGAGGTTATTGCCGGTCCAGACAGCAAGACTTATCGTGTAACAGGTGTTGTTACAAGAATAACTGAGACCGCTACCTATGGTAATTTCTATATTAACGATGGTACTGGCGAGGTTTATATCTATGGAACTAAGTATGAAGGAAAGACCAAGCAGGGAGCACTTAACAAATTAGGTGTAGAAGTTGGTGATGAGATTACTGTTGAAGGTCCCAAGACAACCTATAACGGAACAGTAGAGCTTGTTGATGTTGATGTTGTCAATCTTAACAAATCACTTATTAAGGTAGATTCCACTTATGTAGCAGGCGTTGCTTCTAATGAATTGCCTCTTGAGGGTGGTGATCTCGTAGCATATCTTACCTGTAAGAGTAACTACGGTGTTTCTGTAGAAATTCCCGAGAGTGCAAAGAGTTGGTTGTCAATCAATGCTATTAACTCTGGTACTGTACCAACCGTAACATTCCATGCCTTGGCCAATACCGGTGGCGATCGCAGCGCAACAGTTGTCTTTAAGACTACTGATGGAAAGAAGAACTACACTTCTGAAATGACATTGATCCAGAAGGGTGCTATTGTTAAGACGACATGCGAAGCATTCAATGCTGCTGAAATTGATGATACACAATATCGTATTCAGGGTGTAATTACTGAGCTTTATACCAGTGACAAACAAGGTAAGAGTTTCTATATTGCCGACAATACAGGAAAAGTGCTAGTATATCGTGCAGAAGGATTTATTGAAGCTGGTGCGAAAGTTGGCGATGTAGTAACAGTTGTAGGAAAGCGCGGTGAATATAAAGGTAATGCTCAGATGGTAAATGGCACTTTCGAGAGCCTTGACTATCAGGTAGAGACTGTCTCTATTGCTGACTTCCGCAATAAGGCTGATGATAAAGAAAAGTACTATATTTTATCCGGAACCATTTCAGAGGCAACAGAGTCAGGAACCAAGAACGATGTTACTCAGTATGGTAACTTCAACCTGACTGATGACAGCGGTTCTGTTTATGTTTATGGCGTACTGAAAGGCTGGGGTGGTCCTAAGGGACAGTTTGGTGATCTGAACCTCACATGGGGAGATAAACTTACCATTATTGCTTACAAGACTACATACAAGGGACTTGTAGAGGCCGTAGGTGTTTATCTTTCATCAGAGAAACAATAAAACCAATATTATTTAAAATAAGGCGGATATCTTTGGGTATCCGCTTTTTTTTTTGTACATTTGCAACTATTAATATAAATACTGACACTTATGAAAATTGATTTTAATAAGATTGAGGAGACTGTCGTTCCCAACTTCAAAGGTGGTGAAGGACATTATATCATGAAGCAGTTTGCAGATGATAAAGTAAAGATTATGTTTGGTAAACTGGAGCCGGGTTGCTCTATCGGACTGCATACACATGAGTTGAACTGCGAGATCATGTATATCCTCAGTGGTGTGGCTACCTATATCTATGAGGGTGAGGAAGAGATCGTCCTACCCGGACAGGTACACTATAACCCGATGAACAAGCAACATACGCTGATCAATAAAGAAAAAGAGGATCTTACCTTCTTTGCCGTAGTTGCAGAACACCACTAATTTAGTTCATAGTTCATAGTTCACAGTTCATAGTTCACAATTAGTTTTTGGGTATTGGTTCCCGATGGTATCTGTATCCACCAATAATAAATATATGAAATACTTCAAAATCTGGATGTTTGTCATCCTCGGTGTATTCGTTTCACAAGAGATGAACGCACAACATAAGCGTGAGTTCCGCGGTGCATGGATTCAGGCTGTCAACGGTCAGTGGGTCGGCATGGGAACCGCTCGTATGCATCAGACACTTACCTATCAGTTGAATGAGCTGCAGAAGGATGGCGTCAATGCGATTATCTTCCAAGTGCGTCCTGAGTGCGATGCCCTCTATAAGAGTTCAATAGAGCCTTGGAGCCGTTTCCTTACCAGTACACAGGGTGTTGCTCCACAACCTTATTGGGATCCTCTGGCATGGATGATCCAAGAGTGTCATAAACGTGGAATGGAACTGCATGCATGGATCAATCCTTATCGTGCCAAGACGAAGACCACCAATGAACTGGCCAGTAATCATGTAGCCATCAAGCATCCTGAGTGGATCTTCACCTACGACGGACTCTATCTGCTGAATCCTGCTATCCCTGCATGTAGGGATTATATCTGTGAGGTGGTTAGAGACATCGTGAAGAGATACGACATCGACGGACTGCATATCGATGATTATTTCTATCCCTATCCTGTGGCTGGCGTACCCATACCTGACGATCGTGAGTTCCGTACCTATAATAATGGTTATACCAACCGAGGTGACTGGCGACGCAATAACGTTACACTGTTTATGGAACAGCTTTATAATACTATCAAACAGGAGAAACCATGGGTGAAGTTTGGCGTTTCTCCATTTGGCATTTACCGCAACAAGAAGAACTCCGCCATCGGTAGTAATACGAACGGACTGCAGAACTATGATGATCTGTATGCCGACGTACTCTTGTGGGTAAATAATGGTTTGGTGGATTATTGTGTTCCGCAGATCTATTGGGAGATTGGCAACAAGGTCGCCGACTATCAAGAACTGATAGGGTGGTGGAACCGTCATTGTAATAAGCGCCCGTTGTTTATCGGTGAGGATGTGGAACGTACTGTGAAGTATCAGGATCCTAATATGCCAGGACAGCATCAGCTACCTGCCAAGATGCTGTTGCATGAGGAGAACAGAAACGTGGAAGGCTCTGTACTGTGGTATGCCAAGGCAGCTGTGGATAATGTAGGTAACTACGGCACACTGTTGCGTAACACCTATTGGAAATATCCTGCCCTGCAACCTAAGATGTCGTTCATTGACGGTAAGGCACCGAAGACAGTACGTAAGATGACGATTCTTCCGATGGAACGTGGTGATGTGCTCTTCTGGACCGCTCCAAAGGGTAACGGATGGAAGAACGAGGCTGTGAAATATGTGGTATACCGGTTTAATAGGGGAGAGCGGGTAGATATCAATGATCCCTCAAAGATCGTAAAGATTACTACCGACTGCTTCTATGAACTGCCAGCCGACAGTAGAGGATATACCTACGCGGTTACAGCTTTAGACCGCATGCAAAACGAGAGTAAGGCAAAGAAGAAGGTGGTTCGATGAACCACCTTTCTTTTTTGCGTATTTAAATTTCTCTTATTGTGAATACAACAACCACTTTTTCTTGTAGTTTTAATGAATAAAAGTGGTGAGAAAAGGTATTAAAACCATCAGTAAAAGCTATTAAAACTACCCAAAGTAATTACTAATTTTCATAGCAATAGTGGTATAGTTTCAAATGATCTTTACAGTCCTCTTGCTTTCAGCAGACCGGAGGCATCGGGTGACTTCATGCCGGTGAAATCAGTGAAGATCTTCATCAGGTCTTCTGTATTACCACGACTCAGGATCTTGTCACGGAACTCTAGTCCGGTCTCTGCTTTCAGGGCTCCCTTCTTGGCAAAGACATCAGCGATGTTTACTGCCAGTACCTCTGTCCATAAGTAACTGTAATATCCGGCAGCATAACCGCCACCCCATACATGATTGAAATAGCTCGTACTGTAGCGTGGAGGTATCTGTGCATCCAGCAAACCGATCTTGGTGAGTGCCTCTGTCTCGAATGCCTGTGCTTGTTCTGCTGTCGGTATATCCTTAGAAGCCAGCATGTGCCAAGCCAGATCTACACAGGTAGCAGCAAGGTTCTCACCTAAGGCATAAGCTGTCTGGAAATTGATACTCTTCAACATCTTTTCCTTCAGATCGGCAGGCATGGGCTCACCGGTATCACAATGACGGGCGAAGTTGTCGAACACTTCTGGGATAGACGCAAACGACTCATTAAACTGTGAAGGCATCTCTACGAAGTCGCGAGCTACGGCAGTACCACTCAGACGGTTGTACTGACAATTGGAGAGGATACCGTGCAGACCATGACCGAACTCATGGAACATCGTGCAAACCTCATCCCATGTCAGCAGTGACGGCTTTCCTTCAGGAGCCTTGGCATTGTTGCACACATTATATATAAGAGGTATCTGGTTGCGCAGATGACTCTGCTTTGCGAAGCTACTCATCCATGCACCGCCACGTTTGGTAGGACGACGGAAGGGATCACGGTAGAAGATGGCGATGGTCTTGCCGTCTTTGTCAATCACCTCATACGCCTTCACGTCGGCGTTGTATACAGGAATATCGGTACGCTCCTTGAAGGTCAGTCCATAGACTTTATTAGCTGCAAAGAAAACACCATTGATCAGCACGCTGTCAACATTGAAGTAAGGTTTCACATCGTCATCGTTGATGTCGAGCTGCTCTTTCTTCATCTTGGCAGAATAGTAGAAACGGTCGTAGGGCTGCAACTGGAAGTCGGCACCCATTGTCTTACGGGCATATTCCTCGATAGCCTTGGTCTCTGCGTCTGCCTTAGGCTTATACTGACTAATCAGACTCTTCAGGAAAGCATAGACATTCTCTGGTGTCTTCGCCATGGTGTTCTCCAGCGAATAAGAAGCATAGTTGGGCTTACCCATCAACTCTGCCTGCTCGGCACGCAGTTTAGCAATCTCAACCACGATAGGGAAGGTGTTGTACTTTCCTGTGCCGTCAGTACGGTGAACAGATGCTTCATAAACCTTCTTGCGGAGTTCGCGGTTGTCGAGACTGGCCAACGGTTGCTGCTGGGTGGTGTTGACAATCACGATGGCGTATGGTGCTTTCTTACCACGACTCTCGGCATCTTTGGCACACTGCTCAATATCTGCCTCACTGAGTCCGGCCAAGTCTTCTTTCTTGTCTACCCATACAATAGCATCGTTGGTAGCAGATGTCAGCATGTCGCCCCACTGTGTCTGCAACTCAGAGATACGCAGGTTGATCTCTTTCATACGTGCCATCTTATCGTCGGGGAGCAAAGCACCCTTACGAACAAACTCCTTATAAGTCTCTTCGAGGAGTTTCTTGTCTTCACCCTGAAGACTCTCAAACTCCTTGTCATATACCACTTTGATGCGTTCAAACAAGGGCTTGTTGAACATGATGTCATTCTCCAGTTCTGCCAACATGGGCTTTACCTTCTTCTCGATCTCACCGATCTCAGGTGTCTTGTCTGCACTAACCAGGGCGAAGAAGACGTTGCTTACACGATCAAGTGTCTTTCCGCTTTCCTCAAGTGCCAGGATCGTATTCTCAAAGGTAGCAGAATCGGTGTTATTGACAATGCTGTCGATCTCAGCACGTTTCTGCTCAATGCCTTTTTCAAAAGCAGGGAGGTAATCAGATGTCTTGATCTTACTGAAATCGGGCACCCCATAAGGTAGTGTACTCTCAGTTAAGAAAGGATTCTCGTGTGATGACTCAGTGCATGAAGAGAACTGCATCACACCAAACGACAGGATAGCTGCCATGATACCAAAGGATTTTAGTTTGTTCATAGTTATAATGGTTAATAATAAAATCAATAGATCTTTTCTGTCAGAACTATTCTTTCATCAGGTTGGCAAAGAAATCATCCAGGTCTTTGTCGAGATTCTCCATGATATCGCCCCCGATGATAACTGTATCGTCATCAGCGACATACAACTCAGCTACCGTTTCCTGATCATCGTTCTCCATAACAAAACTGAAAGGCTTCAAAATACCCATCTTATCGATGATGTCATGCTGCTGCTGAAGACTCTTTCTAAGGATGCCGATGCTCTCCTCGTAGAAGTTCTCCTCCTTGTTGTCTATCCAATCTTCGATCACACAGCGGGTAATCTCCTGGTCGTCATCATCAAAGGCAAGCATCTCACCGCTGTCTTGTATCACCCTCAGATGTATGTCGGTGAGAATGTTGGTGTCTTCATTTGTTGGAAACTTCTGCGCAATCTTTGTAATGAAGCGCTCGATTTGCTGTGATGTACGTTCTGTTAACTTCATGGTCTTTTAAAAATATGTTATGCAAAGATACGATTAAGCAGGCAAAATACAAAATAAAATACGTTATATTTTTATTTTCGAGCGTGAGTATCTTCGAAAATTACAAAGATAGTAGAAATAATGCAATGAACAAATAAAATGTATATTTTTTTACGTGAATGCAGGGTTTATACCCAAACTTTTGTTAACTAACAAGAAATATTCATGTTGTTTGATAGAATTATTAAAAAAAGTTGTATATTTGCATTGACAAACTATAGTTGTGCAAATCAGTAATCCGTGAATACGCTCTAAATGAGTAACGACATACTTCATAAAGGAACCGTAAAAGCCATAGAAAAAGACAAATTAACGGTGCAAATATCTCAGACATCTGCATGTGCTGCCTGTAAAGCTGCGGGGCATTGCAGTGCTTCGGAGAGCAAGGAAAAAATAATTGATGTATATCATGTGGATGATATACAGGATTATCATGTGGGCGATACCGTACAGGTAATCGCCTCTCAACGTATCGCGATGAATGCCGTCTTGTTGGCCTTCGGTATACCGTTCCTGATCATGATTTCTGCCATCTTTATCACTAGCAGACTGACTACCGACGAAGCACTCATGGCTATTGTAGGATTGTTATCACTGATACCTTATTATATATTACTATATTTGTTCCGGCAGAAGATGGTTAAGACTTTTTCTTTTACCGTTAAGCATTTCTAATTGAATTACAAATAATTATAATACAAAAAACAAGATTTTATGAGTTTTATTTTGACAGCAGTAATTGCACTTGGAGCCATCGCCCTGATCGCGGCAGTGATCTTGTACGTATGTTCCAAGAAGTTTGCTGTACAGGAAGACCCGCGCTTGGCACAGGTAACAGAAGTGTTGCCGGGTGCTAACTGTGGCGGTTGTGGCTTTCCGGGTTGTTCGGGAATGGCTGATGCCTTGGTAAAGGCAGCAGACAGCGGATCTCTCGAAGGATTGAATTGTCCTGTTGGAGGATCTGCAGTGATGAACCAGGTTGCCGACTTGTTAGGTATGGCTATTGCGAATTCAGAGCCGAAGGTGGCTGTGGTTCGCTGTAACGGTACCTGTGAGTTGCGTCCTCGCATTGCTGAATACAACGGATTGCGTACCTGTACTGCTATGAATGCTACTGGTGCAGGCGAGACCGGTTGTGGTTTCGGTTGCCTCGGTTGTGGTGATTGTGTGGCAGCATGTCAGTTTGACGCCATTCACATGAATGCGGAAACTGGTCTGCCAGAAGTTGATGAGGAGAAGTGTACAGCCTGCGGTGCTTGTAGCAAAGCCTGTCCGCGTCACATCATCGAGCTTCGTAAGAAAGGTCCGAAGAACCGCCGTGTCTATGTGCGCTGCGTGAATAAGGACAAGGGTGCTGCCGCCATGAAGGCCTGCAAGGCTGCATGTATCGGTTGCGGTAAGTGTGCGAAAGAGTGTAAGTTTGAGGCTATTACAGTGGAGAACAACCTCTGTTACATCGACTTCAACAAATGTAGATTGTGTAAGAAGTGTGTAGAGGCTTGTCCTACACATGCTATCGTAGCAGTCAACTTCCCAGCTCCAAAACCGAAGCCGGAACCTAAACCTGCAGAAGAAGCCCCCAAAGCTCCTGAAGAGAAAAAGACCGTTATCACCGAGGTGAAATTGTCTATGATGGAGGATGATGCACCAAAGGCAACACCTCAAGCAAATGTTGAACCAAAAGGAGAGGAGACCAAAGCATGAAACTGAAAACATTCCGTATAGGTGGTGTTCATCCAGAGGAGAACAAACTCACCCATGAAGTGGCAACCGTTGTTGCAGAGCTGCCTAAACAAGCTGTCTTCCCTTTATCACAGCATATCGGTGCACCGGCAAAGCCTGTTGTGGCTAAAGGTGATAAGGTAAAGGTTGGTACGATGATAGCAGAGGCCGGTGGCTTCGTTTCTGCTCCTATCTTCTCGTCTGTATCAGGTACCGTCTTTAAGATTGACGATGCCATCGATGCAACAGGCTATCGTAAACCGAGTATTATTATTAAGGTGGAAGGTGACGAATGGGAGCCCACGATTGACCGTTCTGATAAACTGGAGCGCATGGAGGATCATCCCGAACTGACTCCGGAAGAGATTGTTGAGCGTATCAAGAAAGCAGGTGTTACAGGTATGGGTGGTGCCGGATTCCCCACCTTTATCAAGTTGTGTCCTCCACCTACTGCCAAGGCAGAGTGCGTGATTATCAATGCCGTAGAGTGTGAGCCTTATATCACAGCCGACTACCGTTTGATGATGGAGCATGCCGATGAGATACTCGTAGGACTGGATCTATTGATGAAGGCCGTAAAAGTAGACAAGGGTTATATCGGTATTGAGGATAATAAGCCGGCTGCTATTGCTCTCTTTGAAGAGAAAACAGCAAACAAGCCCAATGTGGAGATTGTTCCTTTAGCAAAGAAATACCCGCAGGGTGGTGAGAAGCAGTTGGTAGATGCCGTGATCCGTCGTCAGGTTCCCGCTCCACCAGCCATCCCGGTTAATGTAGGTGCTGTGGTTCAGAATGTAGGAACGGCATTCGCTGTATATCAGGCTGTCATGAAGAACAAGCCGTTGTTTGAGCGTTACACCACTGTAACCGGTAAGGCACTGGCACATCCCGGCAACTTCCTGGTAAGAATGGGTACTCCGATGAGCCAGCTTATCGATGCCTGTGGTGGTCTGCCAGAAGGTGACAACAAGATTCTTGCCGGTGGTCCGATGATGGGTAAGGCATTGACATCTACTGAGGTGCCTATCTGTAAGGGTACCAATAGTGTCACAATCCTCACCGATGCGGATGCCCGTCGTAAGGAGGCACAGCCTTGTATCCGTTGCGCCAAATGTGTGAGCGCATGTCCGATGGGCTTAGAGCCTTATCTGTTGGCTACATGCTCCAGCAAACATATGTGGGAGCGGGTAGAGGCAGAAGACATTACCTCTTGTATAGAGTGCGGCTCATGTCAGTTTACATGTCCTGCCCACCGTCCGTTGTTAGACAATATCCGTTTGGGAAAGACGACGGTAATGGGAATTATCAGATCACGAAACGCAAAGAAATAAAATGGGAAAATTAATTGTTTCATTATCACCGCACGCACACGGTAACGACAGTGTTGAGAAGAACATGTATGGCGTGATCATCGCTCTTGTTCCGGCACTGCTCGTATCCCTGTTCTACTTTGGAATAGGTTCCGCTATTGTGCTTGCAACAAGTGTTCTTGCCTGCGTCTTCTTTGAGTGGGCAATCACCAAGTTCATGCTTGGTAAGGAAAAGACTACGATATGCGACGGCTCTGCTATCCTGACTGGTTTGTTGTTAGGATTCAACCTGCCGTCAAATCTTCCGATATGGATCATCATCATCGGTGCATTGGTAGCAATAGGTATTGGAAAGATGACCTTCGGCGGACTGGGTAACAACCCGTTTAACCCCGCTTTGGTAGGTCGTTGCTTCCTCCTCGTGAGCTTCCCCGCACAGATGACCTCTTGGCCAGTTGCCGGACAGCTGGGCAGTTACCTCGATGCCGAGACTGGTGCTACACCGCTGGCTATCATGAAGATGGCCATCAAAGAGGGTAATCCTGATTTGTTGGCTGATCTACCATCTGCTACCCACCTGCTGTTAGGTTCTAACCCTACCGGTGGACTGGGAACTATTGGTGAGGTTTGCGCCTTGGCACTGTTGATCGGTCTGGCATATATGCTCTGGAAGAAGATTATTACCTGGCATATCCCTGTTTCTATCATCGGTACTGTATTCGTATTCTCAGCAATCATGCATTTTGCTAATCCGATCTATGCTGATCCGTTTACAGAGATACTGAGTGGTGGACTGATGCTCGGTGCTATCTTCATGGCAACCGACTATGTAACTTCTCCAATGACAGCCAAAGGACAGATTATCTACGGTATCGCTATCGGTTTCCTGACGATTGTTATACGTAACTGGGGATCATATCCTGAGGGAATGTCATTCGCCATCCTTATTATGAATGGATTTACACCCATTATCAATATGTACATCAAACCTAAGCGCTTCGGTGAAGTGCCTGAAAAGAAATAAGGAGGAGTAGATATGGAGAAATTAAAATCATCAATGACAAATATGGTGCTGGTACTCACAGGAGTGGCAGTCATCACAGGATGTATCTTGGCTTATGTGAACCATATCACCTCTGGTCCTATCGAGGTTCAGAAGGCAAAGACACTGGCTGATGGCATCAAGAGCGTGATGGGCAGCGATGAGTTGTCGGTCAGCAAGACAGATACCGTTAAGCAGAATGATAATGGTAAAGAACTGACATACGTTATTTACCAGACACAAGATGGACAGAAGAATGATTTAGGTGCTGCCGTTGAGAGCACGTCAAGTGGTTTCGGCGGTGACCTGAAGATACTCGTTGGTTTTGATCCCAAGGGTAATATCTTAGGATATACACTATTGGAGCATGCAGAGACACCTGGATTGGGTGCCAAGGCAGACAAGTGGTTCCAGAAGGGAGAGAAAGGTGACATCATCGGAAAGAGTCCTGAGAAACCTCTCGTTGTGACAAAAGACGGTGGAGAAGTAGACGCTATCACGGCATCTACCATCACCAGTCGTGCTTTCCTCAAGGCTGTCAACAATGCTTATGCAGCCTTTAAGGCTACTCCGATTGACGAAGTAAAAGATAGTGAAGAATCAAAAGACGTTAAGGAGGAATAATATGAGTTATCTGAAAATAATTACCAATGGTATCGTTAAGGAGAATCCTACATTCGTCCTTATGTTAGGTATGTGTCCTACACTGGCCACAACCACAAGTGCTATCAACGGTTTGTCGATGGGTCTGGCTACCATGTTCGTGCTGATCTGTTCGAATGTTGTTATCTCACTGATTAAGAACCTCACACCGGATAAGGTGCGTATCCCTGTATTCATCGTGGTGATCGCATCCTTCGTTACCATCCTTCAGATGGTTATGCAGGCTTTCGTACCAGATATCTACAAGACTCTCGGACTTTTTATTCCGCTGATCGTGGTTAACTGTATCATCCTTGGACGTGCAGAGGCGTTCGCTGCTAAGAACGGAGCTGTGGAGAGTCTGATGGACGGTATAGGTATCGGTCTTGGTTTTACCCTCGGTCTTACCCTGCTGGGTATCTGTCGTGAACTGCTTGGTGCCGGTTCTGTATTTGGTATTGCGCTAATCCCGGAAACCTATAACATGCTGATGTTCGTATTGCCTCCGGGCGCATTCATCACATTGGGATTCCTCGTGGCTATTATTAACAAACTTAAGAAGGCATAATTATGGAGTATATACTTATTTTCATATCGGCAATCTTTGTCAATAACATCATTCTGTCGCAGTTCCTGGGAATATGTCCATTCCTGGGTGTATCACAGAAGGTGAACACATCTCTTGGCATGAGTGCCGCCGTTGCTTTCGTGATGACGCTGGCAACCATTGTTACCTACCTCATTCAGAAGTTTGTGCTGGATGCATTCGGACTGCAATATCTGCAGACGATTGTCTTCATCCTGGTTATCGCCGCTCTGGTACAGATGGTAGAGATCGTGTTGAAGAAAGTATCTCCGGCCCTTTATCAGGCATTGGGAATATTCCTTCCATTGATCACCACTAACTGTGCTGTTCTTGGTGTTGCTATTCTGGTAATCCAGAAAGACTTCTCATTACTGCAGAGTGTTGTCTATGCCTTCTCTACCGCTATCGGTTTCGGTCTGGCATTGACGGTGTTTGCCGGTATTCGTGAGCAACTCTCTTTGGTAAATATCCCTAAGGGTATGCAGGGTGTTGCTATCGTGCTTGTAACAGCCGGTTTGCTCAGTCTGGCATTCATGGGATTCTCTGGTGTTGACGGAGGTCTTCGAACCTTGTTCGGATTAAACTAATTCCTTATCAACATATCATGAAAGGTCGTGTCGGGTTCTTGACACGGCCTTTTTTATATTTATCATGTAAGCTATATTACCATACGAAAATATTTTTGTCTGATAAAAAATGGTTAAAGTGTATAATAATCTTGGAGAAAACCTATTTTTCGTGTATATTTGCATGATTTTGTAATCAATAATATAACTATATGACAACAAAATTCAACGTAGATATTTCAGACAAAAACCATATAGCAGTAAGTGGACGTATCGACTCGTCAAATGCACAAGCATTTGAAAGTTGTTTAAGTGCGTATATCTCTCAGAAATTTGACACACTGACTATCGATGCAGAAAAACTTACATACATTTCCTCTGCTGGTTTACGTGTGCTGATCAAACTGCGGAGAAATGCTGAGAATACAATTACCATTGAGAATACGACAGATGATGTCTATCAGATATTTGACATGACAGGTTTCTCACAACTCTTCAAGGTGAAGAAAGGATTTCGGCGACTGAGTGTGGAAGGGTGTCCTGTCATTGGTACCGGGTTCTACGGGACAGTTTATCGTATAGATCCAGATACCATAGTGAAGGTTTTTCATCCTTCGTGTGGTATGCAGCAAATAGAAGAAGAGCAGACAAAAGCTAAAGCAGCTTTCCTGAAAGGTATTCCTACAGCAATCAGTTATGATATCGTCAAGGTAGATGATTCATACGGACTGGTTTTTGAGATGCTCAAGTCTGAGTCATTCAATGACTTGATTATTCAGTATCCAGAACAGATAGATGAGAATATCAAGAGATGGAGTGATCTGTTGAAGAAGGTTCATTCCACCACTATGGATCCGGGAGTATTACCTTCTGCTAAGGCGATACACCTGAACTATCTTGAAGTGGTGAGGGATTACCTGGATGATGCCCAATATAACTATCTTCATGCATTTCTTGAGAAGATACCTAACCGCATGACTGTCGTACACGGAGACTATCAGATGAAGAACGTGATGCTCTCAGATGATGAGCCCATGCTGATAGATATGGAGACATTGGCTGTTGGTCATCCCATCTTTGATATGGCAGGAATATATGTCACGTATCAAATGTTTGAAGAGGATGAACCAGGCAATACGATGGCGTTCTATGGTATCCCAGCTTCAACATGCGATTACATCTGGGACAAGCTGTTAGAGTATTACCTTGAGACCAATGATGCTGCCATCATCCAGAGTGAGACTAAAAAGATCAAGTTGATCGCAGCCGTCAGATTCTTGTACATACTGGCAATCAGTGATCTGAAAGAAGGTCCTCTCGGTGAACGGCGCATCCGTCATACGAAGGAACATATTGGTGAATTAATGAATCAAATGGAAAATCTATAAATAATAGATGAGCATATTCGACAGGTGGCGTAAGAGCTATGAAACAAAATTCAGTCTTGCAATCTTCATCACGGTTGCGCTGTTGATAGAGGCGATTATAGGCATACAGTATCTGTATGCCCAAAAGTCTATCCGCAAGGAGATGAAGCACCGTGCGCAAACAGAATTGAAAGTGAAAAGTCTGGAGATTCAGGGAGTACTGAATGCCATAGAGGTAGCCGCAAAGAACCAAGCATGGAATGTTGAGCGACTGCTTGCTTATCCAGACTCTATGTATAAGGTCACTGAGCGCTTGGTAACACAAGACGAACTGATCATAGGTGTTGGTGTCCTCTTTGTCCCCAACTATTATCCTTCAAAGGGATATTGGTATGAGCCTTATGTAAGAGATGAAGGAACAGGATATATAGAGAAACGACAACTGGGTGGAAAGAATCACGATTACACAAAGACAGATTTCTTTAATATCCCCCTTCAAGGTGACTCTGCATTTTGGAGTGAGCCATATCTCGACAAGGATGGTGCAAGGACCATGGTTATTACCTATTGTTATCCTATCCATGATAAAAACGGAAAAGTAGTAGCCATCCTTGGAACAGATGTCTCGCTTGACTGGTTGGGAGAACTTATGAATGCCTCGCCAGCCTACCCTTCATCTACCAATATGATTTTATCTCGTACAGGACAGGTGATGGCTTGTCCTGTGGAAAGTCTTGTCATGAAGAGTACCATCATGGAAGTTACTGCCAATATGAAAGACACCACGGTACGTAGCCTCAACAAGAGGATGTTGTCTGGATACACAGGTAGCGCTACTGTCACTAATAACGAAGGAGAAAAACAGTATGTGTTCTATGCCCCCATCAAGGGTTCTACAGGTTGGTCAATGGCTGTGACATGTCCGGGTAAGGAAATATACCAGGGCTTGTCGAAGATGCGGCATAACCTTCAACTGATGAGTCTGCTCGGTTTCCTTCTACTGTTGTATATCATCACCCGTACGGTGAAGAATTTCAATCATGTACAGGAAGTCAATAAAGAGAAAGAGCGTATCGACAGTGAGCTCCATATTGCCAATGGCATCCAGATGGGTATGCTTCCAACGAGTTTCGTATTCACCCCGGCACGTAGTGATGTGGATATATATGGTTCTCTGGTACCTGCAAAGGCTGTTGGAGGCGATTTATACGATTTCTACGTCCGTGACGAGAAACTCTTTTTCTGTATTGGTGACGTCAGTGGAAAAGGTGTGCCGGCAGCATTAGTGATGGCTGTCATCCGCAGTTCTTTCCGCACGTCATCCATGATGGAGTCAACTCCAGATAGAATACTTAGTCAGATAAATGATAGTGTATCAGACATTAACGATGAGAATATGTTTGCCACACTGTTGGTAGGAACCTTGGATCTTCCCACGGGTAGACTGCACTATAGTAATGCTGGTCATTGTCCACCTCTGCTCATTGGATCCGGTGTCGGTTATCTTCCTTTGGATGCAAATATTCCAGTAGGACTATTGAAAGGTTGGCGTTACAATGCACAATATGTGATGATAGAACCGCAGACTACGCTCTTCTTATATACCGACGGACTGACAGAAGCCGAGAAAGAAGACTACGAACAATTCGGGAAAGACAGAATGTTCGAGACTGCCGAAACACTTTTAGAGAAAGGGCAACACAGTCCGAAACAGACTATTGAGCGGATGACAGAGGCTGTGAACGGTTTTGTAGGTGACAATGAAAAGAGCGATGACCTTACCATGTTGGCTATTCAGTACACTAAAGAAGCGCTCGAGATACAAATGGAACGTCATCTCACGTTGGAGAATAACCTGGATTCCATTCCACAGTTGAATGAGTTTGTGGATGGTATCTCTGAGGAGTTGGGCTTCGATATGTCAACAACGATGAAGCTGAACCTTGCCATAGAGGAAGCAGTAGTCAATATTATCAACTACGCATATCCGGAAGGTACCAAAGGATTCGTGAATATTGATGCCTCATCCAATGATGTCCGATTAAAGTTCGTTATTACGGATGAGGGTACTCCATTTGATCCCACTACCAGAAAAGAGGTTGATACGACATTACCTGTTGAGGAACGACCTATTGGTGGACTGGGAATATTGTTGGTACGTAAGTTGATGGACTCCATTAACTATGAACGTATTGATGGAAAAAACGTGTTAACATTAAGAAAAAACCTAATTAAAGATTGATATGAAAACGACATTTAAAGTAGAAGACAATAACTACGTTATGTACTTTGAAGGTAGGCTCGACACTGCAGTAAGTGCCGTGGTACAGAAAGAGGTAAGTGTGTTGAATGACTGTGAAGGTCATGATGTGATACTCGACTGCACGGATCTTAAATACATATCATCCAGTGGTATGCGTATCTTCCTGAATATCCTAAAAAATGCAAAGGCAAAGAGTAGCCATGTGTATATCAGGAATGTCAGCGAGGATATTCTTTCTGTGTTGAGTATTACAGGCTTTACTAATATTTTTGATTTCATCTAAATAAATTTTCAAATAAGAAAGAAATGAATAAAACAATTTTGGTCACTGGTGGTACCGGTTTTATCGGTAGTCATACAACAGTGGAATTGCAAGAGGCAGGATATGATGTCGTGATTATCGACAATCTGTCTAACTCTAAGAAGGAAGTAGTTGATGGTATTGAGAAGATAACAGGTATTCGTCCGGCATTCGAGCAGGTAGACTGCTGTGACATGGATGCATTGGAGAACGTGTTCCGTAAATATCCCAATATTACAGGTATTATTCATTTTGCTGCCAGTAAGGCAGTGGGAGAGAGCGTAGAAAAACCATTGCTGTATTATAGAAATAACATCACCTCATTGATCAACCTTCTGGAACTGATGCCGAAATATGATGTTAAAGGCATTATCTTCTCATCCAGTTGTACGGTTTACGGACAACCCACAGAAGAGAATCTTCCTGTTACGGAGAATGCTCCCATACAGAAGGCACTCAGTCCGTATGGTAACACCAAACAAATCAATGAAGAAATCATACAAGACTATATCCATAGCGGCGCACCCGTAAAATCTGTTATCCTTCGTTATTTTAATCCCATCGGAGCTCATCCGTCAGGATTGATTGGTGAACTGCCTAATGGTGTTCCTATGAATCTGATTCCATTTGTTACACAGACAGCCATTGGCATTCGCAAACAACTGAAGATATTTGGCAACGACTATAATACTCCTGACGGCACATGTATCAGAGACTATATCTATGTTGTGGATTTGGCAAAGGCACACGTCAAAGCTATGGACAGAGTGCTAAATGTTCCTGATACAGACCCAGTAGAGATCTTTAACATTGGTACAGGAAGAGGACTCAGTACACTGGAGGTTGTTGAAGGATTTGAGAAAGCAACAGGAGTAAAACTCAACTGGGAATATGCACCTCGTAGAGAAGGTGATATTGAGAAGGTATGGGGTAATGTAGACAAAGCCAATAAAGTGCTCGGTTGGAAAGCTGATGCAGACATTGAGGATGTTCTCCGTTCTGCTTGGAAGTGGCAGAAGAAACTACGTGAGGACGGCATACAATAATTAAATAAAGATAATGACGTTGAGATAATGAATAGAAGGGTACTTGTCGCCATACTAACGGTAACGTTTCTTACTTCTGTAGTACATGCACAGAACTACCGGTGGAATGCTTCTTTCCAGACATATATCGACCAATATCGTGATCTGGCCATTCAGGAGATGTTGAGATACAACATACCAGCGAGTATCACCTTAGCTCAAGGCTTGTTGGAGAGTGGGGCCGGGAAGAGCGAACTGGTTAGGAAAGGTAATAACCATTTCGGTATCAAATGTCATGGATGGACTGGAAGAACTGTTTATCATGATGATGATCTTACACAGGAATGTTTCCGTGCATACGACAATGCCCTGCAGAGTTTCGAGGACCATAGTAAGTTCTTGGTAAACGGAACCCGCTATCGTTCGTTATTCTCATTGAAACGCACCGACTATAAAGGTTGGGCAAGAGGACTGAAAGCGGCGGGATATGCTACTAATCCGGCATATGCCGACCGCCTAATCAGTCTTATCGAGTTATACAAACTCTATGAATATGATCATGCCAAGAACTATGATAAGTTCATGGCACATCACTCTGCTGTGGATCAGCCTGTAAAGGGTAGGGAACTGCATCCTATACATATTTATAATAAGAACTATTACTTACAGGCACGACAAGGAGATACGTTTAAGAGTATCGCCGATGAGATTGGTATCAGCTACCGCAAACTGGCCAAGTATAATGAGCGCGATGCCAAGGATCGTTTGGTACAGAATGAAGTGATCTGGTTAAAGAAAAAACAAAAGAAAGCTGATAAAGCCTATCAAAACCGTCCTCACCGTGTCAAACGTGGAGAGAGCATGTATAGTATTGCACAATACTATGGTATACAACTAAAAAGCTTGTATAAGATGAATCGTATGTCACCTGATGATGACATTCATGTGGGAGATTTACTACGAGTAAGATAAGGGATTACTTGAAAGCCTGATGCTCGTTCATCTTGAGAAGATCAACGACAGTGACATTGGGATGTTTGTGCATATACCGTTCCACCATATCGACAAAGGCCGTACGGAAGAATTTTCTGTTTAATGCACTGTTGCATATCCACATGATCTTTCCCATGTATTTGTCTCTTTCTTCTTGTGTGGCATTCTCAAAATCCTCCATCGGATAAAGACTGATAAGGTAGAAACTCAAACAGTCAGGCACGATATGGTCTCGATTCATGGTTGTCAACTGTTGGTCAGTATAACCAAATTTCTTGTAAAGAGGATAGTTCTGTCCGAGATATTTGTCCAGGAAGATTCCTACGCTGTTGTCGCTGACAACGATGCTATGGTCAAGCGATCCAATAGAGGCATAAAACTTGGGAATCTCCAGATCGGGAATCATCTTACATAGATTCTCCATGCCCAGTTTAAGGTCTCTGTTGATATCATCTATATTGGCATATGTTGCTTCTGCATCGCCAATAATGATTTGTAAGGTAGAGTCCTGAAAATAACTGAGTAGTTTTTTATTGGTTTCAGAGTCATTGACAGATCCAATCTTGAGTACATTCTCTATCAACGTACGTGTTTCCATTGGATAGTTAGTCTGCATCTGTTGCAAGGCTGAAAAATCTCCAGTAGTGAGATAATTACTTTCCAAACGATCATAACGCTGCACTTCTATGCGCGGCTCGCCCTCCTCTTCTTTAAACAGTTTCGGTCGTAGATCACAACTACTGATAAAGAGGGTAGATAATATTATTATGATTGAGAATTTCCTCACTAATTGCAAAAAAAGATTTAATCTGAGTGCAAAATTACTAAAAAATATTTTAGAATACAAATTTTAAGATAATTAATTTAAATAAATCTTTATTATATTATTATATTTGTCGAAAGAAAAGAATAAATAAAAGATTTGGATATATGAAAAAAAGATTAGTTGTTTCTTGTTTATCGGTATTTTGCGTAGCTATCCTACATGCCCAGTCATTTAGTATTGTAGTGGATAATCCTTCAAAAACAGATAAAAAGGATGCCCCAGTGGTTTTAAAGTTAAAAGACTACACAAGTAACCGTGTTCGTTCTGCCGTTGTGACATGTAACGGAAAAGAGATACCTTCGCAGTTGGATGACCTTAATCATGATGGTGTCAATGATGAACTCTGCTTCTTGGTTGATCTGAAAAAGAAAGACCTTCAGACATATAATATAACTCTCAGCGATCAGGGAAGACAGAAGAGATATCCGTCAAGAGTATACGTGGATATGATGATCAGTAACAAGAAGATAAAGGAAAGTAATAAACAAAATCTTTATATTTCACAGTTGACTGTTGAGAATGGCACAAACGTATATTCCATGTTGCATCATCATGGTGCTGCCTTTGAAAGCGAACTGGTAGCATATCGTATCTATTTTGACCATCGTCAGACAGTAGATATCTATGGAAAATATCGTAAGGGGTTAGAGCTGAAAGAAACACAGTTCTATCCAGACAACACCCAGAAGGCTAATGGTTATGGTGACGATGTCCTGTGGGTAGGAGAGACTTTGGGTCTCGGTTCTTTCAGAGGATGGAACGGCGACAGTCCTACCATGTTGACAGATGTGGACCACCGCTCACAGCGTATCATTGCGAATGGTCCTTTACGCACGATTGTTGAAGTTGTGGATGAGGGATGGGCTGTCAACTCACCCAAGGCCTTTGAAGGAAAGGATGATGATCGTATTACTGTAAAAGCCTTATATACCCTTTATGCAGGTCATCGTGACTGTTCTGTGGATATTACTTTCTGTGGTGAACAACCAGAACAGAATTTTTCTACAGGCCTTATCAATGTAAAGAACTCCACCGAGTATTCTGACAAGAAAGGACTGCGCGGTTGTTGGGGTATCGATTGGCCGGTATCTGAGAAAGATTCAGCAGGCCATAAGAGAGAGACTGTTGGCTTAGGCATCTGTATACCACAGAAATACATTGTCAGTGAGCAGCCTGCAAATAAGAATAACTATGCTTATGTCATTAGTCCAAAAGATCATTTCCTGCATTATGATATTATCTTTGCGAGTGATAATGAGTCTTTCGGATATCATTCAGACAAAGAATGGTACCATTTCTTAAAAGAGTGGAAGAAAGAGCTTGCACAGCCAGTAGTGATCAAGAAAAAAGATTAGTACGATTGATAGACTGATAAAAATAGTTAAATTCAAAGGAGTCTGTTAAGAAAGATTCTCTATCTGAATAATTTTATGTACCTTTGCAGCCGCTATTACGAGATAGTAGCATTAAATTCAAACCTTATAAAAAATTATTATTAAAAATGGCAACAAAAATCAGATTACAGCGTCGCGGTCGTAAAGGCTATGCCTTCTACAGCATCGTTATTGCAGACGCTCGCGCACCACGTGATGGTAAATTTACTGAAAAGATTGGAACATACAATCCTAACACCAATCCTGCCACAGTAGATTTGAATTTTGACCGTGCTCTGTATTGGGTAGAGACAGGTGCTCAGCCTACAGACACCGTACGTAACATCTTAAGCAAGGAAGGTGTTTACATGATGAAGCATCTCCGTGGAGGTATCAAGAAAGGTGCATTCGACGAGGAAACAGCTCAGAAGAAGTTTGATGCTTGGAAAGAGGCTAAGGTTAAGGGCTTTGACGCTATTCGTGAGAAAGAGGCTAAAGCAAAGAAGGATCTTGCCGCTAAGAAGCTTGAGGCTGAGAAGCAGGTAAATGCAGCTATTGCTCAGAAAGTAGCAGAGAAGAAAGCTGCCGCAGCTGCTGCAGAGGCTGAGACAGAAGCAGAGGCTCCTGCAGAGGAAGCTCCAGCAGAAGCATAATCATTTGCACTTAGAAACGGAGACTGGATGACCTGAAAAGTTCATCCAGTTTGTTTTTTATAGAAATCAAGGTACTGCTGTGCAACTTTTAAATAGTCATGATGACGCTTGACGTATTCAATACTTTGTCGTTTTAGTTCTTGAATACGTTCAGGATGTAACACGAGTTGCTCTAATTCTTGGTATACGCTTTCATAAGATGGTTCTACATTGATGATTGGGCGAAGCGTTTTTTCTCCTAATATATCATAGGATTCTTCCTCGCCACCACCAATACAGATAATGCCCTTGCTCATGGCCAGTAACGCATTCATGGCAGGAGTATAAGAATACAGCTGGTCAAGAATGACATCACAATGATCCATCAAAAACTGGTACTCCTTAAAAGGAACACTCTCGGCTTTTATAATTTCAATTTTATCAGGATAATCCCTTTGAACATCTTCTGCCGCAGCCAACATGATATCTGTTCCTTTATAACTATTCCGTTCTCTATTGATACCAATAAATAGTTTCAGTTTATCATTGTTGGGAAACTTATGAATATCAGGTAATACAATAGGATATGGTATATAGGTAGTCTTCTCTTTATAGAAAGGATGATAACATACCCAATATTCATATAATCCGGCAACTATTCCATCACAATCCTTGGCTATAGACTTATTCAGCCGTTCCTTGTCCGTTCCTATCCAATCTTGTTTTTCCCTCAATGCTTCTTCATCCGTACGTAAGTGATCTCCGATGTTGAAATCACTATATCGTAGCGGTTTGTTTTCACAACAGGTGTTAACCCAATAGTAATCCATTCCATAGGCACCAAGAAAAACTTTTCCGTTATGTCTGCGAAGATATTTATATACAGGGAGTATCCTCTTTGCCTTTAACTCAAGGAACATAGGATTGATCAGTTGTACCACATTGTAATGACGCAGTTTGGGTAAGATCGTTAACAAACGGAATAGATACTTGATACCACCCCATTTTGTTGGAATTCTGTCTAATGCTATATCACGAGGATAATCTTTCCAGAAATCGCCATTGCTGAGTACGGTAACCTGATGGCCAAGTTCTTTTAGTCCTTTAGCCAATGTAGCATGCACATTACTATATTCTCCGATTAACAGGATTCTCATTTCTCTTTCTTCATTAGGGGTAGAGTACGAAGAAGGATTTTCTTACCAAGTTTTGTATTAATCATCTTTCGGAAATAACTATATTTCAACGTATATTCCCTATCCGGCAAGGGGAATAATCCTCTCTTGCGTAATCGATCCAGGTATTCATCGAGTATCTTCTCAGAATGGGTGCTCATGATAACATTATATATATGATCCATTGACAGTTGGGCCACCCGACGTTGCAAAGCGATTCTTTCGGCAGATGGTAATGTGGCTGCCAGATGATCCAATTCAAAGATTACGTATTCTGCATCATCAAGTTTCTTCTTCTGGTTATCTGGATCATTACTATTAAGTCTTGACCCCATGCGTTCACGATAATAGTATGCACAATTATCTGTACTAAATACAATATCTGCACGCAAAATCAATTGTGGTGAAAATTCCTCATCCTCATGTAAGATACCCGAAGTGAAGCGTAAACCTACTAATAACTTTTTTCGAAAGATATAACTGCATGCTGAAGCACACAGATTATTATGACGCATATAGTCAGTTCCGGTAACTGGTCCGTAAAAGTATTCAGGAGAATCAACCTCTACACTATCTCTTGATAGACGAAAAAGAACCATGTCTGGATCATTATTCTTTACCTTTTCAAGACATTGCTCATAATTTGATTTTATTAAACAGTCATCTGCATCCACAAACTGAATATATTTGCCCTTACAGATGTCAATACCTTTGTTTCTTGCATCACTTACCCCCATATTTTTATGACGCAGATATATAATTTGGTCACGGTAATCGATCAGTTCGTCAAGGGGCACCACATCAGAACCGTCATCGATAAGTATGATCTCTCTTTCTTCTTCTTTCAATGACAGGTTAACAATACTTTCGATACACTCACGCAGCATATCAATCGGTATGTTATAATAGGTTACAATGAAACTTACTAAAGGTGTTTCAGATGTTTGTATATTCTGCATAATGATTTAATTCCTAAAATTTTAAGTAAAAACAATTTAATAAGATATTTATTATTCTTAAAATCTATATTTTTGAGTCGATAAGGGTAGGGTGGCAAGAGTATTCCTCCTCCCATCTGTGCAACTGTTAATTGGATATTTAGCACATCCATATAGTAGGCTATACTTTCATTGGAAGTATCCCAAACCTGAGGTAACACTTTAACATGTGCCTGTAACAATGATTGCATATCTTGTAAGGTAGCACGTGCAGTAATACCTGAGGCATTCTCACAGTAGTGATAGCATCCTTTGGGTGAAATGGCAATATGATTAGATCGTGCAAGCAACAGGGGTAATGTCCATACATCCTCAAAAGCATGACGTTCTATGAAAAGAGTGTTATTAAAGAGACATCTCCGGTAAATCTTATTGCATGCATAAGAATGAGAATATCCTTTGGCTTTTAACCAGTATTCATGGAAAGAATGGTAACAACGATCTAAAAAGGTTAAGAGGTTTTCTTCTCGTCCGCCATCTTTTACAATGACCGGATATTCTATAATATCATACTCAGGATGGTTGATGAGTTCTTCCATTAAAAGCGGAATAGTGTCTGGTTCCAGAAAATCATCTGAATCAACAAAAGTGATATAGTCTCCGCTGGCATGTCGTATACCAGAATTCCTCGCAGCACCTAATCCTTTATTTTCCTGGTGAATAACAGTAATACGAGAATCGCGTACGGCTAGTTCGTCGCATAGTTCAGGGCACTTGTCATCAGATCCGTCATCCACAAGTATAATCTGCATATTGTCATAATTCTGTTGAAGAACACTCTGAACACATCGCTCTAAAGTATTCTCTACATGGTATACAGGTATGACAACACTCAGTTTCATGCTACAAAGATAATGAAAAAATCGATTAAGCGAATAGAATGAAAAGTTTTTTAATTCTTGAGCGTGAGATTTTTATACAAAACCGAAAGGAGAACAAATAAATCCTTTATTTTCATGTCATGGTGAATCTTATCTTATTCAAAGATACATATTTTATAATAAAACCTATCTTTCTTCGTTTTTATTTTGATGGAAAAGAACAGACAGATAGCAAACGACCACACCATCCTGAAATATACGGGAGTATTTGGTGGCTTACAGGGACTGACTGTTCTTATTGGCATCATACGAAATAAGTTGGTGGCTATATTGTTAGGACCACAAGGTGTAGGACTTATTTCCTTGTTCAACTCCACTATCAACTTTGTCTTTACATGTACAAACTTAGGACTACCGACAAGTAGTGTGAGACCTCTGTCTGAATCATATGAGACCAAAAATACGGAATCATTAGGACATCAGGTTAATATCATCCGTCAATGGTCGTTATTGGCAGCTATAGGTGGATCATTGCTTTTTTTGGTACTTAGTCCTGTTCTTGATAAGATAACGTTCTCTTGGGGTGACCATTCGCGGCACTTTATGTTTTTGTCACCGATTATCTTTATTATGACAATAACAGCCGGAGAGACGGTCATCATAAAGAGTATCAGAAAGCTGAAGGATTTAGCCATCATCACTATTATTAATGTTGCCTTTGCCTTATTGACATCAATACCTATTTATTATTTCTTTGGTGAATCAGGTATTGTACCTTCTCTTTTAATTATTGCTTTCATCCAACTGCTATTAACGATACGCATAACATTTCGGCTTTTCCCGCCTATTTATCGGATAGACACGCACTTGCTTAGAGAGGGTAAGGATATGATTCGATTGGGAATAGCCTTTGTCATTGCCGGTTTTTTTACGAATGGAGCTGATTTTGTTATCCGTTCATTTCTCAACAAAACAGCTTCCCTTTGGGAATTAGGACTATACAATGCTGGTTTTATGTTGACGACCATCTATGTGGGTATGCTTTTCTCCGTATTGGAAACCGATTACTATCCACGTTTGTCTGCAGTAAATAAAGACATAGAGAAATGCAATATCATGGTCAACAGACAGGTAGAGATGATCTTTCTGATGGCTGCACCTATGCTGATCATTTTGATGACTGCTCTTCCTATCCTAATACCACTATTGTATAGTGTAGACTTCTTACCTGTGGTAGGAATGGCACAGACAATTATTCTGGCCCTTTATATCCGTGCGGCAAAACTCCCTGTTGCCTATCTAACCTTGGCAAAAGGTGATTCCATGAGTTTTCTTATTCTGGAAGCCTACAGTGCTCTTCTACAAATTCTTATGGTTGTTTGCGGTTATAATCTATATGGACTGATAGGAATCGGGTATGGGCTGTTAGCTACAGGTATAGTTGATTTCATCGTGATATATATCTTCGCACATAAGAAATACAAATATAATCCGTCCAACAGGATCTTCAGATATATGGGCATACATTTACCGTTAGCTATCAGCGCATATATCATTGCACAGAATTGCCACGGTCTGCAGTATTGGGGAACTTGCATCCTTCTTTGTCTGATTAGCATCGTTGTTTCTGTGTACATATATCGTAGACGACAAGTACAATCAGATTTGTTATCTACACCATAATACTTTTATTCGTCAACAAGTATACCTTTTTCTGTCAAACAGTTAATGGTCAATTCGAAATTATTGCAATAATGGAAAACAATGTTTATATTTGCAATAAGTTGACATTGAAAGGGTAATATATTGATAAAAGAATATTGGCTATAATCAGCCTGGTCTTTGTTTGGTCTATATAACCCAAAATGTCTTTATTCGAACAGCCATTGTAGAACATGGTCATGTTCTCGTTTCTGATAATTAGTAATTAATAATCTTAAATAAGAGATGAAAAAGACCTGTTTATATTATCTTGGAGGTACATTAATAACCGCTATGATTCTGTTCTGCGGTTGTAAAAGGAGCTCAGAACCATCCGTGATGCAATCTCCCCACCTGGAAAAACGCGGAGATGTGACGCAACTCATTGTTGAGGGACGGCCATGGTTGGTACTGGGTTGTGAATTGGGTAACAGTACGTCGTCAAGTCGTGAATATCTGGCTCCTTATTGGCAACAGTTGAAGGAGAGTGGCGTTAATACCGTGCTGGCAGTTGTATCTTGGGAACAGACCGAACCTGTGGAGGGACAGTTCGATTTCACTGTAGTTGATAATCTGATTGCTGATGCCCGTAGTAACGGTATGAAACTGGCATTGCTCTGGTTCGGTTCTTGGAAGAACGGCATCACCAGTTATACTCCGACTTGGGTTAAGTGCGATACCCAAAGATTTCCCTTGGCGCAGACACCAGAAGGGAAATCTCTACCTATTCTCACGACCTTGGGCGAAGAGACCTGCAAGGCTGATGCCAAAGCTTTTGCTGCCATGATGAGTCATCTTAAAAAAGTGGATGCACAGCAACATACTGTGGTGATGATACAGATGGAGAATGAGGTAGGTCTGCACGGTCATCCCCGTGACTATTGTCCGTTGGCTGAAAAAGCGTATAAAGAGCAGGTCCCCAAGGAACTTATAGAATGGCTTAAAACTCATAAAAAAGAATTGCTTCTTGAGACCAGTAGTGCATGGGAAACCAACGGCTTCAAAGAAACGGGTACTTGGGAGGAAGTGTTTGGTCCTGCAGACCGTGCTGCAGAAATATTCATGGCCTGGCATTATGCTTCCTATATGGAGCGTATCACTGAAGCCGGTAAGAAAGAATATGATTTACCAACCTTTGTCAATGCCTGGATTGTACAGCCAGAGGATACTCGCCCCGGTAACTATCCGTCAGGAGGACCGCAGGCACAGAATCATGATATTTGGCGAGCTGCTGCCCCACATATCGATATTCTATCGCCCGACATCTATCTAAATGACTTCCCTACGGTGCTTTCTCTCTATTCCCGTTCATCTAATCCTGTCTTTATACCAGAGTCACGCTCAGGCCAAAACGGTGCTGCTAATGCAGCATATGCCATTGGTGCCATGGGGGCTATCGGTTATTCTCCTTTTGGCTTTGAACGAAACTGTGCTGACGACATGAATAAGCCTTTCCGATTGTTCTACCAAAAGACAGGTCGTATTGCACCGCAGATATTAGAAGCACAGGCTAAAGGACGCATAGGTGCCCTTTGGCTGAAAGGTGCTGAGCCCACACGCGTAAAGGACACCATTTCGTTAGGCGGTGTCAATATTGTGGGAGAACTCATCTCGAGTGGTATGCGTAATGGCGGTGCTCCACAATTGACAGGCGGTACTTATGATCCTGAAGCTGTCGGTTATGCCATTGTTATCCAACAAGAGGATGAAAGCTACCTCTTCTTAGGATCTAATGTACGTATAACATTCCTTCCGCCAGACGGTAAAGGCATCATAGGTCTGGCCAAGGTGACTGAGGGTGATTATAATGACCAGGGACATTGGGTTGAGGGCCGATGGCTTAACGGTGATGAGATACAGTTGCGTTACGACCTGCTCTATGCCGTTGAGGAAGGCTTTTCTGGTCAAGGACTCAACTTTGGTCGTCCTGAGCCTTCATTTCAGAGAGTAGAACTGTTCAGATACGAATAAACATGAAGAAAATCATTTTAATTATAGGAATAGTCCTGACGGTCTTTCATGCTGCTTACGCACAGGATACAAATGTGCAGGTGCAAGAACCTGGTTTTAAGGTGTTCCAGTTTCCACGGACAATGATACCACGTATAGATGGGGAATTCACGGATTGGGATATCGTGCCTGATAGTTATGCAGTAGGAATTGAAGAGATGTGGGATGATTCGGGACAACATCAGACCGTAGACCGTAAGACGCTTGATATCCGTGTGAAGGTGGGTTGGGTAAAAGGACTCAACCGACTTTATTTCCTCTACGAGGCATACGATGACTATTGGGACTTCGACCAACTGGGGCTACGCAATGATACCTATGAGATTGTGGTTGATGGCGACCTTTCTGGAGGACCACATGTTGATGAGTTTCGTCTGAATCCTGCGGTGAAAAGTCGTATCGATGGTTTCTTTGAGTTTCAAAACCAGCATGCCCAGAACTATCATATCATGACTCCACCAACCGATGGCAAGTCTTGGACGATGGTTTGGGGACCGCAACAGTGGTTGAAATATTTACCTTACTCCAACTATGCTTATGATTATAACTTCCGTCATGGTGAAAGTGGACGACTACGCATGGAGTTCTATATCACACCTTTCGACTACGCCAGTCCCGAAGGACCTGAGAAATCGGTGGAGAGTCGTTTGTTTGAAAACAAGAAAATCGGTCTCTGCTGGGCTGTCATAGACTACGATGGAGGAAAACAGAAAAATGGTTTTTGGAATCTCTCCAAACACCATGAGATGTATGGCAATGCCTCTATGCAACGTCTGTTTACTCTCATGCCTATCGAACCGCAATTCCGGAAGCCTGTTGAATGTGAATGGAACTTTACGGTTGTTCCCAATACCCGTACGGTTTGTTTCCATGACCAAAGTTATGGTCCCATTACTTCTTGGCATTGGGATTTTGGTGATGGCACAACATCTACTGAGCAGAATCCGATACACACTTATCCACGTGACTTTGCCCACTATGTAGTGACACTGACAGTGGACGGTCCTAAGGGAAGTGCCCGTTGTTGTAAAGTGTGGGAAGTGTGTGTGCGTGACTTGCAACATCCGTCGAATACCTCGTACGACTGATTCTATAACAATATAAGCAAATTACTTTTATTTTATGAAGAGATACATTTTATTATTTATAGGTATGTTAGCAGGTGTGACCATGGTTGCACAAATCGGTACTCGTTTCCCATCAGAACGGAAGGTCATCAAAGACCCAAAGACGGGTGTAGAGTTGGTATTCCTGACTTCGAAGAGTGGCACGGGCGACTCCAAGATCTATCAGACTCACAACCAGTGGACAGCAGATGGACGGTGGGTTATCTTCCGCTCCAACCGCGTGAAAGGTGAGGCGATGGCTGTCAACGAAGAGACAGGAGACATCGTGCAGGTTACAGAGGGTGGCTATACAGGCATGCTCTGTGTAGCAAGAAAGTCAATGAACCTCTACATCATGCGTGAACAAAAAGATAAACAAGGAAAGCGCACAGGTATGGAAGTGGTGGAGATCAACCTGGAACGTCTTTTATCCGACTCTGAGAATGGAAAGATGAAGAAGAAAACAGCCTACGAAAGAATCTGTGGCGTGATACCTGCCGAGATGTGTTCAGAAGGCGATATGGCTCTTGATGGTAGTGAGCAGATGATCTATTTCCGTCTGGATAAGGAGTTTGCCCGTAAGTATCCCATTGCCGAACAGATTGCACCTAACTTCGGACCAAGAAATATGGGTGCCGGCCCAGGTGGTATCGGTAAGATGGATCTCAATACTGGAAAGGCTGAACCTGTCGTGGCCGTTCATTTTAAGGTTGGTCATATACAAGGTAATCCATGGCATCCTGGAGAAGTTATTTTCTGTTGGGAGACTGGTGGCAAGGCTCCGCAACGTACATGGATGTGTAATGCTGACGGCTCGAACCTGCGTCCTATATACCGGGAGACGGAGCACGACTGGGTAACTCATGAGGCCGTGATAAGTGAGAATGAACTGGTGATAGCCATTATTGGTCATAGACCAATCAATAAAGGAGAGAAGAGGAATATCGCAGGATTGGAATCATTTGCTACATCTGATGACTGGGGACCATCAGGTACGAAGGAATATGCCACAGGTATTGCCGTGGTGAATATTCGCACTCGTGAATTAACGTTGGAGGGACAGGTGCCTGGTGATAACTTCTGGCACGTGGCTGGCTCACAAGATGGTCACTGGGTGGCCGGTGATGACTTTGCCCGTGAACTCTGGCTTATAGATAGACATACTGGTGAACGAATCCTGCTGACGGCCGGTCACAAGACAACAGCCCGTGATCATGTTCATCCAACATTCAAACCTGATGGTACGGAGATAGAAATACAGTCGGCTATGCTTAGTGAAGATGGGCGCTCGATGAATATCTGTATCGTTCGTTTGCCAGAAGAACTTCTCAAGCGATATAAGTAATATGGGTAAAATAGCGAAGCAGATGTGATAAGAGTCCTCTCTATTTGTATAAAATCTTTTGTTTATTTGCACGATTCAAGAATTATACGTACTTTTGCATAGACAATAATTCTTTGTTTATGACATTAATAATCGTTGCCATATTACTCCTTGGATATGTATTACTTGCTACATGCAATTATACAAAGATAAATAAGGCTGCCGTCGCTATCTTCATAGCTACTGTCGGGTGGGTGTTGTACATCTGCTATGGCACTGATTATGTGATGAGTCAGCACCCAGATGAGTACTTTGTATTCCTCAATGGTGCTATTCCCACGAGTACGGCCGTAAAGCATTATATTGCATCCAATATCTTTTATAAATACGTTGCTAAGGGAGCTGAGCTCGTCTTATTCCTTTTAGTAACGATGACCATTGTGGAGATACTAAACAATAATGGTTGCTTCGACTTCTTCAAACAGATGTTGCGTACCCGTAATAGTAAGAAGTTGTTGTGGTATATGACTATTATCACTTTCTTGGTATCTGCCAACTTGGACAATCTGACTGTCACCACTATGATGCTGGTGGTTATGCACGAGATCATACCGAGCAGAAGATACCGGATGATTTTCGGATCAGCCATTGTTGTAGCCGCCAACTGTGGTGGAGCATTAACGGTGATCGGCGATCCAATAGGCTTGCTACTATGGAACAATGGAGCGGTTTCGGCCACTAACTACTCTTTCTCTATGGCCATCCCTTGTCTATTAGCCTTTATACTTCCTAATTTATGGCTTTCAAGGATGTTGCCAGAACGAATAGAGACCCAATGGTCGGCCATGCCATATCGTGGTGATGACACCAATCTGAAGGTGTGGCAGCGATTGATGATGTTGATTGTCGGCATAGGTGGCCTTTGGTTTATCCCTTCTTTCCATGCGATCACCAAGTTAAGTCCGTTTGTCGGTGCAATGTGCGTACTGGCTGTGCTCTGGATTGTCAACGAGATCGTCAATCGCAAATTGATGAATATCGATCAGATGATTCAGCGTAAGACACCACGTGTATTACAGTATGGAATCATACAATTGATGCTTTTTGTCATGGGTATGATTCTGGCCGTAGGCGTAGCGCAGGAAATAGGTGTTGTACATTGGCTTTCTCGTCAGTGTGACTATTATATTAATAATGTATGGATCATGGGACTGATGTCTGGATTAATCAGTACGATATTGGATAATTTTGCGTCAGCCATCAGTTTCGTTTCATTATATCCGATAAGTGATGGGGCATGGGCAGAGAATGGCATATACTGGAAAGTTATTGCCTATTGTTCATCGATGGGAGGAAGTATCCTACTTTTAGGTAGTATGAGCGGCTTGGCTCTGATTAAGATGGAGCGTGTACATGTCGGATGGTATCTGAAAAATGTCGGTTTATCAGTCATCGTCTCATCCATATTGGGATTGGCTGTTCTATACTTAATAGGATAAATCATATTTAATATGTACTTTGGAGAACAAAACCATTTAAAATTTGCATGACTCAAGAATTTTATATAAATTTGCACATTATTTTTTAGACTAATTCTTACTTTAAATAATTAATAAAGCTTATGACAAAAATCAAAGGACATATTTCTCAGATTATCGGTCCTGTCATTGACGTCTTTTTCAATACTGAGGGACAAGAGGCTGAGAAAGTGTTACCTAAAATTCATGATGCACTTCAGATTGTCAGGCCCAATGGAACGACATTGGTCGTGGAAGTTCAGCAGCACATCGGTGAAGACACCGTTCGCTGTGTTGCCATGGATAACACTGACGGTTTGCAACGTGGACTGGAAGCGGTACCTGTAGGTTCTCCAATTCTGATGCCTGCAGGCGACCAGATTAAGGGTAGAATGCTGAACGTGATCGGCCAGCCTATTGATGGCATGAAGGAGTTGGATATGAAAGGCGCATATCCTATTCATCGTGAAGCACCTAAGTTCGAGGAGTTGTCAACAACAAAGGAGATGTTGGCAACAGGTATTAAGGTGATCGACTTGTTGGAGCCCTATATGAAGGGTGGTAAGATCGGTTTGTTCGGTGGTGCCGGAGTAGGTAAGACTGTGCTTATCATGGAGTTGATCAACAACATCGCAAAAGGCCACAACGGTTATTCTGTGTTTGCCGGAGTAGGAGAACGTACCCGTGAAGGTAACGACCTTATCCGAGAAATGATTGAATCAGGTGTTGTCCGCTATGGTGAGAAATTCAAGAAAGCCATGGAGGAGGGAAAATGGGATCTGTCACTTGTCGACCCCGAAGAGTTGAAGAAATCCCAAGCCACCCTGGTGTATGGACAGATGAATGAGCCACCAGGTGCACGTGCATCTGTTGCCTTATCTGGTCTTACCGTTGCTGAGGAGTTCCGTGACAATGGAGGAAAAGATGGAGAAGCTGCAGATATCCTGTTCTTCATCGATAACATCTTCCGTTTCACTCAGGCCGGTTCAGAGGTTTCCGCTTTGCTCGGTCGTATGCCATCAGCTGTAGGATACCAGCCGACGCTTGCATCAGAGATGGGTACCATGCAGGAGCGTATCACCTCTACCAAGCGAGGATCAATCACATCTGTACAGGCTGTATATGTACCTGCTGATGACCTTACTGACCCTGCACCTGCAACGACCTTCACCCATCTGGATGCTACCACAGAGTTGTCTCGTAAGATTACTGAGTTGGGAATCTACCCAGCTGTAGATCCATTAGGAAGTACCTCACGTATCCTTGATCCGCTGATCGTAGGAAAAGCACATTATGACTGTGCACAGCGCGTAAAACAGATTCTTCAGAAATATCAAGAGTTGCAGGATATCATTGCTATCCTTGGTATGGACGAGTTGTCTGATGAAGACAAACTGACTGTGAACCGTGCCCGTCGTGTACAGCGTTTCCTCTCTCAGCCATTTACTGTTGCAGAACAGTTTACAGGTGTCAAGGGTGTGATGGTAAGTATCGAAGATACCATTAAGGGCTTCAACATGATCCTTGATGGTGAAGTAGACTACCTGCCAGAACAGGCCTTCCTCAATGTGGGAACCATAGAGGACGCTATAGAGAAGGGTAAGAAACTAATGGAGGCCGCTAAGGGATAATCATTTAACGAGTAGAACATAATAAAATAAGTATTATGGCTTTACAACTGAAGATTGTTACCCCCGAGCGTATAGAATTTGAAGGTGAGGTTAACCGTGTTGTCGTTCCCGGCACATTGGGAGAATTTGAGGTTCTCGAGAATCACGCACCTATCATCTCTTCATTAGAGCATGGGAAGATTGTATACGAATCCAAGGATGGTCTGCACACTCTTGATGTGAGTGGCGGATTTATAGAAGTCAAAAAGAACCTTGTAAGTATCTGTGTAGAGAAATAGTATGATGGATGTAAGGAATACTGTTAGAAGATATGTCGGAGAAGGACTGTTGCTCATCATCTTATTATGGATGATAAGTACTGTTACAGCATGTATGATGCCTGAGAAGAACTTAATGGCTCCCACATGGGTGAGTACAGGTTTTTCTGTCTTTTTCTTGATTGGCTTTGCGCTCTTATGGAGATGGATTGCTTCATCAAAGAAAGAGTCACTCACCACATTATACTCTGTGATGTCTGGTTTCCGTATGATTCTGGCACTATTTACACTATTCGTCTGTTATTTGGTCGTTGGTCGCGACGCTATGGCACCATATGTAATCATCTTTATGATATTCTATTTTGTCATGGTTGGATTTCATTCCATATTCTTCGCTCGCCGCACCAATAAAGAATAATTATTTTAATACATTATTCCCTAGTAATTAATCATTTAAAAAATAATCAATGAATCGCATCAAGTCAATATTGCTCATATTAACGGTAGCTTTTCTACCGCTGAATCTCTGTGCCGCTGAAACGGAAGAAGCAATCGATATTCCAGAGATTGTACTTGAGCACTTGTCGGATGCTTACGAATGGCATATTGCCGGAGATGTCAGTATACCGCTGCCTATTATCTTGCGAAGTAATGTGACTGGTCAATGGACGTTCTGTACAAAGAATTCCTTACCCAGCAACTATTATTTCAACCATGACAAACATGGTAAGATTTATGAGCAGGGTTCTGATAAACGGCCACTTGACCTTAGTATCACCAAGTCGGTTTGTCAGATATGGATCGTGGTAATTGTGCTTATCGTAGTATTCCTGAGTTGTGCAAGATGGTATAAGAAACACGATTGTAAGAGTGACGCACCCAAGGGATTTGTGGGTATGATGGAGATGCTGGTGATGATGATACATGATGACGTGGTAAAAGCCTGTGTGGGTGAGAAGCATTACAAGAAATATGCCCCATACCTGCTTACTGTATTCTTCTTTATCCTTGTCACTAATCTCTTAGGATTACTGCCTGTCTTCCCAGGCGGAGCTAATGTAACGGGAAATATCAATATCACATTCTTCCTTGCCTTGTGTACCATGCTCTTGGTGAACATCTTTGGTAACAAGGAATACTGGAAGGAGATATTCTGGCCAGAGGTGCCCCTGTTCCTCAAGGCTTATCCTGTGGCATTAATTCCAGTAATCGAGGTTGTAGGAATCATTACGAAACCCTTCGCCCTGATGGTCCGTCTCTTTGCCAATATGATGGCTGGTCATGCTATTATCCTTAGTTTTACCTGCGTGATCTTCCTGGGATGGACATTAGGTACTGCCATGGGTGTCGGACTGAATCTCTTTAGTGCACTGATGCTTTTGTTTATGAACTGTGTGGAGTTGCTGGTCGCTTTCGTACAAGCATATGTCTTTACTTTGCTTTCAGCTGTATTCATCGGTTTGGCTCATCCTGAGCATCATGCAGAATAAATAAAAAACAAATAAACATATTAATAACAATTTAAAACTTTAAAATTATGATTTCATTATTATTAGCAGAACTTGGCGCTATGGGTTGTGGACTCGGCGCTGGCATCGCAACAATTGGTGCAGGTTTGGGTATCGGTAAGATTGGTGGTAGCGCTATGGATGCTATTGCTCGTCAGCCAGAGGCAACTGGTAAGATCCAGACAAACATGATCCTTACATCTGCATTCGTAGAGGGTGTTGCCCTGTTCGCAGTGGTAGCATGTGCATTCCTTATTAAATAGTTTCCTTCAAGGAAATAAAACTTTATTAAAGTATTTACAACAACTATTTGCTAATGGAAAATTTGCCATCCATATTAACCCCCGATCTGGGTCTTCTCTTCTGGATGTTGCTGGCCTTCCTGGTCGTTTTCTTTGTCTTGGCAAAGTATGGTTTCCCTGCTATTATCAATATGGTAGAGGGTCGTAATGCCTATATCAATGACAGTTTAAAGAAAGCACATGAGGCAAACGAGCGCTTGGCAAACATTCAACAGGAGAGTGAGGCTCTGCTTCAAGAGGCACGTGAGCGTCAGTCTCAGATATTAAAGGAGGCTGCACAGACACGCGATGCCATCGTTCAGGGTGCACAGGATAAGGCAAAGGCAGAAGGAGCACGTCTCTTAGAAGAAGCTAAGGCAGAGATCGAGAGTGAGAAACGCCAGGCAATCAGCGATATCCGTGCCCAAGTGGCCCAGTTGTCTGTTGAGGTTGCTGAGAAAGTGCTTCGTGCTAAGCTATCCTCTGACGATGAACAAATGAAGTTAATAGATAGATTGTTGGATGATGTTTCTGCACCAAACTAATTTGTCATGGATATAGGAGTAATATCGGTACGTTACGCACGGGCACTCCTGAAGAGTGCCATAGAGCAGAAGGTAGCTGATGATGTCTATAAAGACATGCAGACGCTTGCCGAAAGCTATATACGTGTGCCTCAACTGAGGTTTACGATAGACAACCCTATGCTCGAAAAGGACAAGAAAAAACAACTTTTGCTCACTGCTTGTGGTGAAAACCGCACAGAGCTGACCAATCGTTTTGTAGCACTTGTCTTAAACGAAGACAGGGAGAAGATCCTGCAATTCATGGCTAATTCGTATATCACTCTGTACAGGCAAGAGAAAAATGTCATCCGAGGACGACTCATCACTGCCACAACAGTATCTCCTGAAACAGAACAGAAGATGCGGAAGATGGTAGAGAGTAGAACTAATGGAACTGTGGAATTCGCAACCGAGGTGAATCCCGATATTATCGGTGGTTTTATCTTGGAATACGATACATATAGAATGGATGCCAGTGTGAAAGCACAGCTTAAAAACATTCTTAACACATTGAAGAAGTAACATGATATATATCATGATTGATGTATAATGAAAGATTAAAAAATGTCAGATAAAATAAAACCAAGCGAAGTATCTGAGGTCCTTCTCCAGCAGTTGCAAGGCATCAGCTCTGATGAGAATTTCGATGAGGTAGGTACCGTACTCACCGTAAGCGATGGTGTAGCACGTATCTATGGTCTGAGAAATGCTGAAGCTAACGAGCTGTTAGAGTTTGAGAACGGCACAATGGCTATTGTGATGAACCTCGAGGAAGACAACGTCGGTTGTGTGCTTTTAGGTCCGACATCAGGTATTAAAGAAGGTCAGGTAGTAAAGCGTACTAAGCGTATTGCCTCTATCCGCGTCAATGACAATATGTTAGGACGTGTGATTAACCCATTGGGTGAAGCCATCGATGGCAAGGGTGATATCGATCTTACCGGTGCGTTTGAGATGCCGCTCGACCGTAAGGCACCTGGTGTGATCTATCGTCAGCCCGTGAAAGAACCTCTTCAGACAGGTTTGAAAGCTGTTGACTCTATGATTCCAATCGGTCGTGGTCAGCGTGAGTTGATTATCGGCGACCGTCAGACTGGTAAGACAGCTATTGCCGTAGATACTATCATTAACCAGAAGAGTTTCTATGAGGCAGGGAAACCTGTTTATTGTATCTATGTAGCTATTGGTCAGAAGGCTTCTACTGTTGCGGCTCTCGTTGCAAACCTAAAGGAGCATGGGGCCATGCCTTATACAATTATTGTCGCTGCTACTGCTGCTGATCCAGCTGCTATGCAGTACTATGCACCTTTTGCCGGTGCTGCCATCGGTGAGTATTTCCGTGATAGGGGAGAGAGTGCACTCGTCGTTTACGATGACTTGTCAAAACAAGCTGTCGCTTATCGTGAGGTGTCATTGATTCTCCGTCGTCCTTCAGGACGTGAGGCATATCCTGGTGATGTGTTCTATCTCCATTCTCGTCTGTTGGAGCGTGCTGCACGTATCAACGACCAGCAGGAGGTGGCAGAGCAGATGAACGACCTGCCCGCTTGCATGAAAGGTCATGTGAAGGGTGGCGGTTCTTTAACCGCTCTTCCTATCATTGAGACACAGGCTGGTGACGTTTCTGCCTATATCCCGACAAATGTGATTTCAATTACCGACGGACAGATCTATCTGGAGACCGACCTCTTCAACCAAGGATTCCGTCCTGCCATTAACGTTGGTATCTCTGTATCACGTGTGGGTGGATCGGCACAGATCAAGTCCATGAAGAAGGTTGCTGGTACCCTGAAGATTGATCAGGCTCAGTATCGTGAGTTGGAGGCATTCTCCAAGTTCTCTTCCGATATGGATGCGGTAACCGCAATGACTCTTGACAGGGGTAGAAAGAACAACCAGTTGTTGATTCAGCCACAATACAGTCCGATGCCCGTAGGTGAGCAGATTGCCATCCTCTACTGTGGTACACATGGTTTGATGGCAGATGTTCCAGTAGACAAGATCCGTGAATGTCAGAACTCATTCCTTGACAAGATGCGTTCGAGTCATCCTGAAGTTATCGCTACGCTGGGCAGTGGTAAGATTGATGATACTGTCACCAGTTGTATCGAGGCCACCATGGCTGATATTGCCGGGACTTACAAACAGTAATAGCCTATGCCGTCACTGAAAGAGATAAAAGGTCGTATAGCCAGCGTTAACAGCACACGAAAGATTACGAGTGCAATGAAGATGGTGGCATCGTCAAAACTTCACCATGCACAGGTTGCGATTGAGAATATGCTTCATTATTCTTCCATGTTAGAGCATATCTTAAAGACATTCCTGGCCAGTGAAGCTGATGCAACCACCGTCTATAACATTGTACGTCCCGTAAAGAGGGTTGCTTTGGTGGTCTACTCCAGCAATTCCTCATTGTGTGGCGGTTTCAATGCCAACGTCATCAAGATGATGCAGCAGGCTATCGACGAATATCAATATCTCGGTAAGGAAAACATTATTGTTTATCCTATAGGCCGGAAAGTAGCTGAGAAAGTGACGAAACTTGGATTACAGTCGGGTGGAAACTTTGTCGCATTGGCAGACAAGCCGAATGCAAAAGGATGTATAGAGATTGCTACTGAATTAGGTAGGATGTTCCGTTTGGGAGAACTCGACCGCATAGAATTGATTTATCATCATTTCAAGAGTGCCGGATCGCAGATTCTTACCAGAAAGACATTCTATCCTATTGATCTCCAAAGCGAGCTTGATGAAGATAAGGAGCGTGATCTTACATCTGTTGCGGCGACAAGAGAAACCGTTGAGTATTTGCGTCAGCGTGACAAACAGCAGACACAACATGAACATGTTGCGGCTAAGCCTCTGAATGATAACTTTATCGTAGAACCCTCTATGGATGAAGTATTAGGGAAGCTGATTCCTAAGTATGCGCATTTGATGCTGTACACGGCATTGCTCGACAGTGTTGCTTCAGAACATGCTGCTCGTATGGTTGCCATGCAGACAGCTACCGATAATGCTGATGAGTTGCTGCGTGAACTTAACCTGCAATACAACAAGAGTCGTCAGCAAGCTATTACAAGTGAGTTGCTTGATATTGTCGGTGGAACCGTCAATAATTGATTGATTTACATTACTCTTTATATAAGGATGTGGCATACAAAATGTCACATCCTTTTTATTTACAAAAATTAAAGTAAACACAAAATTATTCTTAAAACTTGAATTTATAAATAAACGATTCATGACTGTCTTTCGTCATACAATTGATTTTAATAAACAATTAATTCTAAAACAGAAATACAATGAAAAAATTATTATTAATGATGGTTGCCATCATGACAGTGACGATGGCAAGTGCTCAGGATGAGCAGATGAGAGGACAGCGTCCACGTGGACCGAGAATGGATCGTACAGAGATGATGACCAAGGAGTACAATCTTACCAAGGAGCAGCAGGAGAAAGTAAAGGCCTTGAATGAGGAGTATTCTTCTCTCTTCCGTATGCCAGGTCGTGGAGGACGTGGTCAGGGTATGCGTAATGGTAATGGTCCGAGAGGAAACCAACCCAATGCTGAAGGTAAGAAGACAGACGGACAGACCGGTGCAACAGCACAGAATGGTCAGCGTCCTTCAAGAGAGGATATGCAGAAGTGGATGCAAGAGCGTGAGGCCAAGCAGAAGGAATATGATGGAAAACTGAAGAATATCCTTTCTAAGGATCAGTTCAGCGCTTACGAGAAAAGACAAGAAGAGATGAAGAAGATGCGCGCCAACCGTCAGAACCGTCAGTTTAGAGGTCAGAGAAATAATAATTAAACAATATAGATATCAATATGAAAAGAGCTGCCCTGATGAGCAGCTCTTTTCATTTATACTTATTTCACCTGAAAGATCAGTTTGTCATGATCAGGATCTTTATCTACCTGGATAGTCATACCCGGCTTTAATGTCTCGTCAATGAGCATCTCACATACGCCATCCTCGATATGTGTCTGAATGGCACGTTTCAATGGACGGGCGCCAAACTGTACATCATAACCCTTTGTGGCGACGAATGTCTTTGCCTCGTCAGTCACGGTCATGTGATAACCAAGACCCTCTATTCGCTTGTTGAGATCACGTAACTCGATATCTACAATCTTCTTGATGGCTTCAAGATCCAACTGGTCGAAGGTAATGATATCATCCATACGGTTCAGGAACTCCGGAGAGAAATGCTTACTCAGACTCTTCTGGATGATATTACGGGCATATTCCTTATCCTTATCATCTGCAGAGATGCCTATCTTGGCAGCTCCGAAACCAATGCCATGACCAAACTCTTTCAGTTGACGGGTACCAACATTAGAGGTCATGATGATCACCGTATTACGGAAGTCCACCAAACGACCATTACCATCTGTCAGTCGACCTTCATCCAACACCTGCAAGAGCATGTTGAACACATTACCATGGGCCTTCTCGATCTCATCCAGCAAAACGATAGAGTAGGGACGACGACGAACACGCTCTGTCAACTGTCCTCCTTCCTCATAACCGACATATCCCGGAGGAGCACCCACCAGGCGAGAGGTATTGAAACTCTCAGAATACTCACTCATATCGATACGGATGAGCGCATCAGCTGTGCCAAACATGATCTCAGCCAATTTCTTGGCTAAGTAGGTCTTACCCACACCAGTAGGTCCTAAGAACATGAATGCTCCGATAGGGTGGTTCGGATCACGCAGTCCGGCACGGTTACGTAAGATGGCCTTTACCACCTTCTCTATAGCGGCATCCTGTGCAATCACCTCTTTCTTCAAGTCAGTAGAGAGATTCTTCAGACGAAGACCTTCAGACTCTGCCATTCGCTGTACAGGAACGCCTGACATCATAGACACGACATCTGCCACCTCTTTCTCTGTCACGTTGGCACGGGTGTCCATATCATCACGCTGCCACTTCTCACGTAACTCAACGAGTTCCTTCTCCAACTGTAACTGTCGGTCACGATAACCTGCTGCCAACTCAAAGTTCTGGTTGTTGACGGCAGCCTTCTTCTTATCCTTGACAAAGGCGATATCTTTTTCTTTTGCAATGATCTCTGGTGGTACATTGGCAGAATGCAGATGTACCTTAGCACCTACCTCGTCTAGCGCATCTATAGCCTTGTCAGGGAAGAAACGGTCGTTGATATACCTGTCTGTCAATCTGACACACGCCGCGATAGCCTCTTCACTGTAGTTCACGTGATGATGCTGTTCGTAACGCTCCTTGATATTATGCAGGATATTGAGTGTCTCCTCAGCATTGGTGGGCTCAACGATAATCTTCTGGAATCGTCTCTCCAGGGCACCGTCTTTCTCGATGGAGTTACGATACTCATCCAGTGTCGTTGCACCAATACATTGTATAGTGCCACGTGCCAAGGCAGGTTTCATGATATTGGCAGCATCCATGGATCCTGGTGTACTGCCGGCACCTATAAGCGTGTGTATCTCATCAATAAACACAATAATGTCCGGATTCTGCTCCAACTCCTTAAGCAGTGCCCTGATGCGTTCCTCAAACTGACCGCGATACTTTGTGCCAGCCACGATAGCTGTCATATCGAGGTTCACCAGACGCTTATTATATAAAATAGGTGATATCTTGTTCTTGGCAATCAACTGTGCCAGTCCTTCCACGATAGCACTCTTACCCACACCTGGTTCACCGATGAGGATAGGATTATTCTTCTTCCTTCTGCAAAGGATCTCTGACACACGGAGAATCTCCTTCTCACGTCCTACGATAGGATCCAGTTTTCCTTCACGAGCTGCCTGCGTTAGGTCAACACTGAAATTATCCAGCATCGGTGTCTTACCGCCCGTCTTTTGTGTCGGTGTGGAAACAGACGCATTTGATCGAGCCTTACCGGTATTATTGCCAGCAGGCTGTTCTTCGTCCTCATCAAAATCCTCTGGCAGACCGATGCCATTGGTGGGTTGGATGGATTCCTTCTTCTGTGAGAAGAAGGTCAGGGCATCCTCATAGTTCATGTTATTTTGTTCTAAAATCATTCTTGCACCATTTTCTACTTGATCATGTAATATAGCTAACAGCAGATGCTGCACATCCACTAAAGTCTTTGTCTGCAAACGGGCCTCAAGCACTGCGAGCTTCAGGATGTTACTCGCTTTCTCATTGAGCACCAACTCATGGGTGTATATCATCTGTTGCTGCCTGTTATCTTCACGAACCTTCTCTTCCAGTTCGCTCTTGATTGCTGCAATGTCAGCATCAAACTTAATGAAAAAATCCCGAACCGGACCGCTCTTCTCTCGCAAAAGACTCAGCAAGAGATGCTCAGGACCCACCGAACTGCTCGATAGTCTTGAGGCTTCTTCTCTACTGAAGGCGAGAATCTGCGATACCTTTGGGGAAAATTGACTAGCCATTTTTTACCTTTCTTATTGCAAATATATAACAATTTCTTCAAATACAAAAACTATGCCAGAAAAAGAATGACCCTATTAGCAATTATTATACAACTAAAAAAGGGATACCGATTGGCATCCCTTTCTAGATATTGATTGGAAAAGTATTATTCTCCCTTCTCCAACTTAGCCTTCAGCTCTGCCAATGCGTCGATATCACCAAGGGTGGTTCCTGCAGCTACATTGTTGATTGCTGGAGTCTCCTCCTTCTTAGCAACACGCTGCTTGCGAACAGCCTTCTTAGCCTCTTCCTTCACATCCTCGAATGTACGGCTGTGTGACAGGATGATACGCTTGGTATCCTTTACGAACTCAATCACCTTGAAGCTGAGCTCCTCACCGAGCTGTGCCTGAGTACCGTCTTCCTTAACGAGGTGTTTCGGAGTGGCAAAGCCCTCACCACCTTCGTTGAGAACGATAACGGCGCCCTTGTCCATAATCTCAGTGATCTTACCCTGATGTACGCTACCCGGAGTATACAGAGTCTCGTAAGCATCCCATGGGTTGTCCTCCAGCTGCTTGTGACCGAGAGACAGACGACGGTTCTCCTTGTCAATCTCAAGAACAACAACATCGATCTCTGCACCTACCTGTGTGAACTCTGATGGGTGCTTAACCTTCTTAGTCCAAGACAGGTCGCTGATGTGGATCAGACCGTCAACACCTTCCTCGAGCTCTACGAAGATACCGAAGTTAGTGAAGTTACGTACACGTGCGGTGTGCTTGCTGCCAATAGGATACTTCTCTTCGATAGACTCCCATGGATCATCCTTCAACGGCTTGATACCGAGAGACATCTTACGCTCCTCACGGTCGAGTGTCAGGATAACAGCCTCTACCTCGTCACCAACATGCATAAACTCCTGTGCGCTGCGCAGGTGCTGGCTCCAAGACATCTCTGATACGTGGATCAGACCCTCTACACCTGGAGCAATCTCTACGAATGCACCATAGTCAGCCATAACGACAACCTTACCCTTAACGTGGTCGCCCACCTTAAGGTCAGC
>CADBSW010000158.1 GCA_902797505.1 uncultured Prevotellaceae bacterium
GCTCAGCGTGGATGAAGCGCCACAGGTAGTGATCTGCAACTACGACCTCAAACCCGGTTATGCCGGTGTAGAGAATCCGTTGTACAGCCGTGAGCAAGGTGTGTACCTCGAGTTAGGCGATGCCAAGGAGACATTGAAGAAATTAGTATCGCTGCTCCATTAGAAGATTATTACAGTGTTTTGCAAACGATGATAAGTAGCCTCCGGAGAGTTTTTTCTTCGGGGGCTTTTTTATGACATTTTTTACAGAACACTTGGAATCTTAAACAATTTTTCGTATATTTGCAACAATTGAGTATTAATAATACTATAATTAGAAAAGATTATAACAAGGTTCACATCTGAGTTTGATTAGCGGTAAGATTATGGATAAGCTATTACATTTAGAAGAAGAGGCTGCTCGTTGTCTGCTCTGTGTCGATGCGCCATGCAGCCAGGTTTGTAAGAAGGGTGACCCTGCCCGGGCCATCCGCGCGATCCGCTTCGGTAATGAGAAGCTGAGTAGCAGATGGATTGCCGAGTGTACAGATGATGATCTGGAGGCAGCAGAAAGAGCCTGCATCCATTACGACCGACCGATACGTATCAAGGAGTTGCTACGCGCTGCTGCCTGTAAGGATGTCGTTACCGATACCTCATTACCCTCGCTGGAGATTGACTTCTGTGGTATCCATTGTGAGAACCCATTCTTTTTGGCATCATCGGCTGTCTGCACCAACTATGAGATGGTAGCGCGTGCCTTCGAGATGGGCTGGGCAGGTGTCTTCTACAAAACCATCTGCCTACAAGAGATACATGAGGTATCACCCCGTTTCGATGCCTGTCAGCAGGAGGGTACGGCGGATTTCTATGCTTTCCGTAACATGGAACAGTTGAGCGAGAATCCTGTAGATGTAGATTTCGATATCCTGCGCCGACTGAAACAGAACTATCCGTCGAAGATCGTTGTTGCCAGCATTATGGGACAGACCGAGGAAGAATGGATCAAACTGGCGAAGATGGCAGAGGCGGCAGGTGTGGATGCTATCGAACTGAACTTCTCATGTCCGCAGATGCGAATGGCTGGCATGGGTAGTGATGTTGGACAGAACCCTGAGATGGTACTCTTCTTTACTGCTTTTGTGAAACGCAGTGTCTCCATCCCCATCATCCCAAAGATGACACCCAACATCACCCATATTACAGAACCGACGATGTCTGCGTTCTTCGCTGGTGCCGATGCCATATCAGCCATCAACACCATCAAGAGTGTAACCATGGGCGACCGTGCCAGGGTGTCGGGACACAAGACCATTTCCGGACTATCAGGTAGAGCTGTGCGCCCCATCGCCCTCAGGCATATTCTGGAGATAGCTCAGACTCCGATGACACGTACTGCCTCAAAGCTTAATGATACTAACGACAACATTTACGGAAAGGGACTGGAGGTTAGTGGTATAGGCGGTATCGAGACATGGCGTGATGCCTTGGAATTTATCCAGTTGGGCTGTCGTAATGTGCAGGTATGTACTGCCGTGATGCAATACGGCTATCGTATCATCGATGACTTGATTCTCGGCATGCAAAACTACCTCACAGAGCGAGGACTATCCTCCATCGAACCGCTTGTCGGTGAGGAGTTGCCAAACTTCGTCACACCTACAGATCTTGACCGCGACACAATTGTCTATCCGAAGATTGACCGCGATAAGTGTATAGGTTGTGGACGTTGTTATATCTCCTGTCAAGATGGTGGTCATCAGGCAATAGCTTTCGAATCTGTTCCTGCCACAGAGAAAGAGGGCGAAAGACAGAGGAAAGAGATTCGTCAGCCTCGCATCGTCGGCACAAAGTGTGTAGGTTGTCATCTTTGTCGTCTGGTATGTCCTACGGGAGCTATTGGCATTACCAAACGAATCACCAAGAAATAAAAAAGAATAAGTTTCGCAAGCAAGGACGAAGTCCTGAAAGATTGTAGGCGGGAGCCCTGTAAGGGCGCCAGAGCATAGGCGGGGGCATAAGCCCCCGTTTTATTCGGTAAAATTGCGAAACCCCAACGGGGTGCCAGGTTTATTGTGTCGCTCGGGGACTTACGTGCCCCGACTATGTTGTGTCGCCCCCTCGGGGCTAATCTTATTGTACATACACGGGGGTTAACACCCCCGCCTAAGCTGTATCGCCCTACGGGCTAATTATATCTCTGCGTATCTCCCTCCCTTTTGGGGAGGGGCAGGGGTGGGGCTCCTTCACGGGCTTTTACATCAGCAAGTAGTTATACTTGCGAAATTTGAGTAATAAAAGAATAAGTCTCGTAAGTTTTGCCCCCCCTACTCTCCTCTCTCGCCTTGTCAAAGGGAAGAGAGTTGAGGGGAATATCCTTTTCATGTTGTTTATTTGTCTGATTATCCGCCAAATGCTTGGTGGTGAGAAAAAAATACTGTATCTTTGCAGCCGACTTACAAACGGTAGGTCAAGGGGTGTCCACCGTGGGTGGGCTGAGATTAGACCCTCATAACCTGATCCGGATAATGCCGGCGTAGGAATAAAAGAGCACCGACAGACCATAGATGATGATTCCGTGAGCATGCACGAAGAGCATCATCGATCGTCGCCCCTTCTTTATTAATTTAATAATAAACAAGATGAAAAAGTATTTCATGACAGCATTGGCACTCTTGTGCTTCACGACTGTTAGTAAGGCGCAAAATGCAGAGAATGCTGATTCGCTCCGTATGGAGGAGTTGCAGGAGGTAGTGGTAAAAGCCGTGAGAGTACAGAAGAATGCTCCCTTTGCTGTTGCCAACATCAAGAAAGACGAGTTGCAGCAGTTCTCTAAGACAGGAAAAGAACTCCCCTTCCTTTTCTCACGTACCCCCGGCGTGATGGGATGGAGCGAGAATGGTTTAGGTGTCGGCACCTCTCACCTACGTATCCGTGGTGCGAGTGATTCGAGAATCAATATCACCATCGATGGTGTGCCCTTGAACTCTCCTGAAGACCAGTGTGTGTTCTGGGCCAATATGAACAGCTATGCTTCGCTGTTAGGAAGTGTTCAGATACAGCGTGGCGTGGGTACCTCTACCAATGGTGACGGTGCCTTCGGCGGAACGGTAGCCCTTTCTACGAAGACTCCCTCTGAGAAAGCAGAAGGTGAGGTGTCATTTTCTTACGGATCGTATAACACTTTCAATATTGGAGGATCATTCTCAACAGGTCTTCTGTGGAATCATCTGATCTTCGACGGTGCCTACCACGAGACGAATACCGATGGATTCATCCACGGAACAGAGGGCAGGTCAGGTAGTTACTATGGCGGTCTGACGTGGTTGGGAGACAACTTCGTTATCCGTTATAAGAATATTGGTAACTTTGAGAAGACCGGACAGGCATGGAATGGTATTACTGCCGGTGATGACGATATGAGTCTGATGGATGGCATCTACGGCATCAACACCGGTATCAAGACGTATGAGGATATGTA
>CADBSW010000159.1 GCA_902797505.1 uncultured Prevotellaceae bacterium
ACAAAAGAGATTATGAAAAAGATTTTCTATCTGATGGCTGTGGCCATCGCAGCAGTAGCCTTCACGGCCTGCTCGGACGACAAAACAGAAGAAGTGAGCCTCATTGTCAACAACAATGAGAGCGAGGTGAGTATTAACCGCTTGGGCGGTGAGATCGAGATTCCTATCATTACAAACGGTAATTGGTCGGTGAGTCTTGAGGATAATGTGCAGAACGGTCTGGAATGGAGTGACGTTTTGCGTTCAGAAGGCAATGGCTCTACCGTCATAAAGGTAGATGTGGATTATCTTGACCCTTCGCTTCAGATTAACGAGCGTAAGGCTAAAGTCATCGTACAGAGTGGCGACAAGAAGCAGACTATTACCGTTCGCCAGTTCATTGGCCTGATTGAAGGCGAGACAGCAGAGAATGACGGAACGGAGTATTATCCTGACATTTGGCATGGCAAAGGTCTTGGTAAAGGTTTCAATCCTCTCAATGGCAATATGTTCGCAAACTACGTTGTAAACATAAAGAAGGCCATCAATTTGGCTAAAGACGATGACGATTGGTCCACGCTGTTTACACAAGAGTCGGGTCCTGGCATGCGCAGTGAAGTACAGTTGAACGATACGCTTGAGAATAATGTGGACTCGTTGGGAGTACACTGTTCCCTTGATGTTAAGTTTGCAAAATTTAAGTTGAATTTAGAGGTTGACTATCATAACGGAGGAGAACAGAAGCACACAAACAGCACCTATACCGGCTCACAGGATCTTGTATATCTCACTTCCAGCGTTTCGTCGAGTGATATTCGTGCAGCCTTGATAGATGAGTGGGATCCCGAGAAGGTGGACAAGAAAAAATTGGGAAATTGGGAGGAGAATGCAGTAGGACCGACATTAATATCACCCGGTTTTCGTGGTACATACAAAAAAATCATGCAATGCACAACAGACTCAGATTTCGCGAAAGAAGTTCGTGCTATGTTAGACAGCTTTGGCCCTGTGTTTGTTGACGGTGCTACTTTGGGTGGCAGCATATTCACTGCTGTAAAATATGATTCTATTGCAGTGAGAGACAGTTTCAATGTACATGGTGCGCTCACCGCAAATATTGCCTTGGCCTCTATCACCATCGATGCCAAAGCAGACGCAACTTATTCAAAGGTGGGTCAAGACATTTGGGAGAGTTCGGAGTTTTATAGCGAAATATCCGGTGGAGATAAATCTACTTACAAAGCACTATTGGGCCAGATGGAAAAGAGTAAGCCAGACCGTACACTCCTGCGTCAGGCTGCAGAAAAGTGGATGGAGTCAATAAGAAGTTCTGACGACAAGTCAGAAGACAACACGGCACTCATCAAGATTCAATATACTGGTATTTGGAATCTCTTCCCCAGCGATGTGGCAGAAAAGATGAAACCCATCATCGCTGAATATTACAAGGGAAAGACGCTCTGCACGGTGAAACCCGAGGATTTAGGTATAGCCCCCCAAGTTAAACCAAAAGACAAAACCGGGAAATAAAAGACAGGACAGTGAGGAATCTGAAACAAATAACGTTTCTCAAGTAGCATTATGAGCCACAACAAAAAATTGATATCTCTCGCAGTGACAGTGCTGGCAGCCTTCGGGCTGTCGGCCTGCCACGACGAGTATGACTTATCAGATGTAACGCTCTCGACGGGTATGGAAGTCTCGCCCTTCACCCGCGCTGCCTTGGAGGATAGCATGACCATCAAGGACTTCCGCCGCAGTTTCGGTGTGGGATTCAGTTACGACGGCATCTGGGGTCAGCCCTGCAACCTGAGGGACGTACACAGCCGTGTGCTCAATCTGGATGCTCTGAAGACTTGCGGCGAGTCTATCGGCGAGGATCTTTTCAATTCCTCATCCGACAATGGTTTGTCTATCAAATGCACGACAGCCCTAAGCCACAGCGACTACACACAGAAGACCTCCTTCTATGCTGATGTTGAAGCCGAGTTGTTGGTGTTCAACGGGAGTTACCAGGCCAATATCGATGTGTGGGAAGGGGGCGAGACCAATGACTTCTTCTGTAATGTGAGTTATGTGTCCCCCGCCATGAGGATGGAGTTGCAGGATGCTTCCATCACCGTACTCGTGAAGGAGATGGGGCACACAGACCTGCTCACGCCCAATTTCCGCGATGCCATTGCCTGGTTGGGCAAGCACCACGATGCCGCCACCATAGACTCCTTCCTCGTGTGCTACGGTTCGCATGTTGTCACCAGTGCTTCCGTGGGAGGCTCCATCGACATACACATGACCATGCAGCGCGACTCGCTCATCGACATCTACAGCAACAAACAATTAGGTGAAGCCGTTGTAGGAGACATTATCAGTGATAAATTTCAAAGTGAGGACTACAAGAAAGAACTGAACCTGCTCAACTCTGCCGACTGCAGCGTCACCGTTAAAGGCGGCGACTTGAGTACCATTCCCAACGAACTGATGCATTTCCGTTTTGGTGAGCGGCCCAACCTGTCGGAGTATGTAGGCAAGTGGTTGGGCAGTCTTAACTACAATCCCAACGACTACGCCCACAACAACCTTGAGATGACTGACATGGAGGTGACACCCATCTGGAACTTCATTCCCAACGAGGATGTTGCCCGTTTGGTGAGGCTCCGTGTGGAGGGCACCTCCGAGGAACTCATCAACGAGGTCGGCTACCAGAACTTCACCAACACCAGTTTCAAGTTACCTCAAAACGTCACCTGCAAGATGGGTGGAAAAAACACCACTTTCAACAAACCAGCCACGGCAAATATCATCGCCTCGGGGCGCTACGTGGCCACCATCTGCCGCGAGCAGATCGACCTGCCACAGGTAGGCAAGAAAGAGTTGCAGGTGGTCTATCCTATCTACAACCAGCAAGTGAATCTGGGTTGCGGCTATACCACCTACGGCGGCACAGCCTACAGTGTCCGCTGGATTGGTAGCAAGTGCTATGTTGAAAGAGACACGGTAAGCACACCCTCGGCAGACGGTACCATCTATATGACCTACGGTGTACCGGGCAGCGTGAAGTTTGCCAACGTCAAGTACCAGCCCTGCTATACCGTCATCGGCTATGAGTGGCCGTTGGCTATCAAAAAGGACGGATCGCTGGATGCCTCGAAGCCCTACTACCTGACCTACAAGAATGGTACGGATTTCCTGCTGCGCACCGCCAACGGCCAGGAACAGAGCGGCAACCTTGACGGTCTTCCCAACTGGACGCAGAAGAACGAGCGCATGGTGCGCAACAAGAAATACTATTATTATTGGAACCCTAACGAAGTGAATTACCAATGATGACAGCAAAGGAAATCTTCAAATCTCAAATAGTCGCAACATACCTTATGCTCATGACTTTGCTCTGCTTCTCCTGTAGCGACGATGACCCCGACGTGCCGCCAGTGGAGGAGACACCCCTGGAGTTGAGCGAACAGCAGGTGGAGATCAGCAGTGACGGACGATACTATAGCGTAACGATGGGGATTAGCGACGGAGACTATTCGCTTCAGGATGTCCGTGCCACCACCGATGCCGACTGGATACGCTTGGAGACTGACACCATAAGCCGCGACGGACGACTGACATTCCATGTCGAGCCGAATACCAGTGCCCGCAGCCGCGACGGCATCATCACCCTCCACCTTCAACCCTCCATCCTCCACCTTCAACCCTCCACCCTCACCGTCCACCAGCGCAGTGAGGCCGAAGACGACAGCAACGCCCTGAACGGCGACTCCATCACCCGCAAGGCCCGCGTGGGCTACGGCTATGACATGCTCATCGACTATATGAACCCTGAGTGTGTCACGGAGCCCATCATCGACTACGAGAAGTTGGTGCAGGCCGAGCAGACCTGGGGAACCATCATTGCCGAAGAAGGCCGCGCCCAGCAGAGCCTCAGTTACCACAGTTCCTACAGCATCGAGGAGATGTCGCAGTGGATGAGCGAGCAGACCACCACGATGGTGGATTTCCTCTTTGTCAACAAGTATGTCAACAAGTTCCAGAAAACCTCGGAGTACGACTTGAGCCAGCAGACCTTCGGCTACAGTTCACTGAACAAAGTGGTGGCCACGCGCTATCTTGACGAGGGCAAGGTGCAGAGTATCATTCGGCAGGGCCATGACATCTTCACCAAGGAGTTCCGCGAAATCTACGACCAAGTGAACAGCAATCCCACCGCCGACAGTGTGCAATCGTTGGTACAGAGGTTCGGCACACACCTCGTGACCTATGCTGACCTTGGCGGGCGCTTGGACTATTCAGTAAATTTCCGCTCCGATGAGACCAGCCGTGAGAGCGTGGAGAAGTACCTGAAGTATAAGAACGGCAAGCAAAAGGAGAATAAGGAGAGTAAGGAGGCATCGCACGCCATTATCAGTAGCGGTGGCCTGCACTTCGACATCTATGGCGGCACCGAGGCTGCCATCAAGAAACTACGAAACAACGCCAAGACCGAAGACCGCTACGGGCAAGTAGATCCAGGTGTGCTGGGCGAGTGGCTGAACAGCATCAAGACCAGCAACCCGCAGAGCATCTCGCTCGTGCGCTGCATATTGCAGCCCATCTGGCAACTCTTCACCAACCAGCAGGCCCGCGTGGAAATCATCAACCACATCCTTGCACTTGCCTATAGTGAGGCAGGCCAGGTGGGCACACGCCTGCAGGAGTTGGGGTTGGACAATTACTACCAACTCAACGTGACCAAAGAGATGCAGCAGTTCGGCACTGATGCCAACAGCACCTTGGCCAAGATCATCTATTACGACGGACTGCCAAAGGTGGAAGTTTGTAACGAGTATGTGCCGGAACTGCGCGGCGACCGCCGTGTCACTATCTTCTATCCCATCTTCAGGGGAAAGACCAACATCCGACGGGGCTTCTTCCTCGGCGACGGCGAGAACGCACCCGCCGAGGTGACCTTCGACAATGAGGGCGGCTGCTATGTCCGTCCATTGGAAAAATATCATCCCGGCGACCGCCTTACCACCTTATATTATGTTGACGGGGCCTTCTATCCCACCAGCATCGGCATCAAAATCCCGCCGTACAAAATGACCGTCAAAGACGAATGGTTGAAAATACAGCAACATCCCGACTATGCCATCGTAAAGATAGGCCCAGGTTTCTGGACCCGCAAGAATGCTGAGCAAAAACTCGGTTTCGGCAAGAGACTTGATGCCATCAACTGGCGCTATTACGAACAAATATATCAGGGTGTTCTTTATTCAGATGTTTTCTACCCGCGCAATCCGCTTTTCCTGCAATGTGAGGCTCTTGGTACAGCCGACTCCAAAACAGGCGACATACCTGACGGCTACTGGTATCTGCCTACGTCGGAAGAGTTGGATGCACTGCAACAGTACGTGGGACGTAACCCCAAGACGCTGTTCCCCAGTCAGCAGACGGGCTTTGAGGCTACTTTTGATGGTTGCATGATGTATCATGACTTCCTGACAAACCAAGAATTGAGCAATCGGACGATACGCTATCAAGGCGAGAAATGTTTCGTCGCTTTCAAGAACACACGCTCCGACCGCGCCACAGGTGGAACGGCACTGATGCTGTCGCCAGACTACACACTGAAGGAATGCCCTATAGAAGATGTCTTTGACAACTGGTATCCGGTCCGTCTATATCGTAATTCAAAATACAATCACCCTAATTTGTAATAAACATGACAACAATGGGAAAAAATATCAAATGGCTAAGCCTGCTGCTGATAAGTGGCATGCTCTGTTGCTGGACAGCGTGCAGCGACGATGATGAAAGTACAACAGAAGAACCAATAGAAGACAATGATGAGGCAGAATCCATGACACGTCAAGATTCGCTCAACATTGCATTTATGAACGTCATCGGGACACTATGTCAGACAGACAGCACTTTCTATGAGCAAGAGGACTTGTCGGGCATATACTCACCCGAATACGGCATTGTACTTTACACAGTCTTACCCACTGTACGCTACAAAATGGCAGAGAGTGCAGAGGATGCGAAGGGACAGTTCCATATAGCCTTTGCTACGGCTATCGAATTCGCTGGAGCCAATGAGAACGGAAATACCGTCTGCATTGACCTAGGCGAGAAAGGCCGTATAGAGTTTGAACGGACGCAAAGTGAGGGTTACATGGGTGTTCTCAACGTGGACATTCCACAGATTCCCGACCTTACGCAAGTGGTTTGGCTACAAACCGAAGCATGGCCACAGAATGCTGGTGATGGCGGAACTTACGTCGGACAGACCTTCAAGTCTTCAGACGGAAAAAGGTGGGTATGCGTCCAGACACCAAATGGAGGATCGGAATACGGTCTATTGGTCACCTTTGACGATTATGGTTGGCTTCAAAAACAATTTGATCCACTCATTAACAGCGGGGCGGGAAAGAAAAAAAATAAGGGTTACGACCAACTCACTCAGGGTTACAACCTTAAATATGGTGTTAATAACGCTCACAAGTATTGGCAATCATGGCTCCATTGGTACGCATCATCTAATGATTTGCTAATGCTCAATCGGTTCATGTATAATGAGAATGGAACAAGGAACGAAAATGCTACAGATGTATTCTCCAATACCGCTTTCATGGCATCCGACAGGTATAAGGCCATCTATGGACAAAATAGATACTATTGCTGTGGAGACCTTACATGGGCAATTCCGACAAAGAACAAGTATAAATACGAATACTATTATTATAGTCAAAGAGCTGGAGAATGGAAAGTAGATTTTACTGAGAAACATCCTTATACGTTTATGGGCAATCGTTGGTATGTGATGAACAGTAATTGGCACAATAGTATTCTCAAAGATGATCGATGGAATTCATATTACTGTAAAGAACATCCAGGGCATACGCAAGTATTAAGGCAAGATGAGCATGGTCACTGGAATTGGACTGCTGGTAATGATTATGAAGAGTGGAATTTCCGCAACTTTGATAAGAAAGACGATCATAACACCTATATCAAAGTCAAGACATATCACTTCTATAGCGACTTTTATAATGTGCAGACAGGTAAATATAAAGACGGCTTCGTGAACTTCGATACCTCAGGACGCAGATAGTAAAAACATGATGTGGAACAATAAATGGTATATATCGTCCCGCTCTGCTGCGTGCTGGCTTTAGTTGCTTGCGGCAGCGATGATGATGCCCCAACGGGGCGGGACGAATGGCTGGCGAGGCTGGCTACGGTGACGCTGATGGCGATGCCCAACGACTTCGGCTCAGAATAGCCCAAGCAAACTTGGCTCTTCACTCGCCTCGCGCGTTCTTTGACTTACTGAGACAAACGGAT
>CADBSW010000160.1 GCA_902797505.1 uncultured Prevotellaceae bacterium
AATAAAACTTAAAAAATGCTCAATTAATTAATATTTAAGATAATAAAGTGTTTAAAATCAGTTCTATTTGAGGAATTCTCATTAAATTTGCAACCTAAAATGTAAATATGATTAGAATGAAGAGGTTTCTTTTACCTTTTGTCGTGCTCTGTGCTATCGTTTCCCTATGCTCTTGCTTAGGTGATAATGACAACGAAATAGAATATAACGAAGATACAGCTATTACAGCGTTTTCCTTGGGAACGCTGAACAGATACTTGCATACCAAGTCATCAACGAATACGGACAGTATCTATAAGACTACGGTTACTGGTAGTAACTATAAGTTTTATATTGATCAGGTCAAGCAGGAGATCTATAATCCCGACTCACTGCCATACGGAACAGATGCCGCTCACGTGATATGTACCATCAGTACGAAGAACAGTGGTACAGTGCTGGTAAAGAGTCTGACCAGCGACTCCCTGTCGTATTACTCCAATACCGACTCTTTGAATTTCACTTCTCCACGCACCATGTATGTCTATTCCAACAGTGGACAGCAGCGTCGTGAGTATACCATCCGTGTGAATGTGCATCAGGAAGAGGCCGACTCCTTCCGTTGGAAAGCCCTGAACAACCAGTCGGAGCTGGCTGCCTTGCAGACGATGAAAGGCATGAGCGTTGCCGACAAGGTGCTGGTATTCGGAAATAATGGCGACAATACGGTGCTCTTCAGTACCTCACAGCAAGATGGCAACAGTTGGATGAAGCAATCACGCACCTTTGCTGCTGATGCTTATAAGAACGTGGTGAAGAAAGACGGAGTCTTGTATCTGAAAGATGGTAATAAACTGCTGTCATGCGCAGATGGTAGCAACTGGACAGAGTTGCGTGAGATCAATGTACGCCAATTGGTGGCTGCCAGCACAGTAGCTCTCTATGCTATCGGTCAGGATGGAAAACTGATCTCTTCGTATGATGACGGTGCCACTTGGACAACCGAGCAATTGGATGATGATCAGTTGCTGTTGCCGGCACAGGATATTAGTTATAGCTGTCTGCCATCCAAGACTAACGAGAAGACCGATCAGCTCGTTCTTGTTGGTAGCCGGGATATCAACACCTACCCTGACGATGCTTACGCGGAGTTATGGGGCAAGGTGGAGGAATACGCTTCTGGTGCTGCTACCCATAGCTGGAGCTATTACGATGTGAAGGATGATATCCGTTTCCGTCTGCCCCGCTTGTCGAACCTGACCGTTGTTCCCTATGTGGATGTGCTGTTAGCCTTAGGTGGTGACGGTATCGGAGCTTGTGACGAGAAGGGATTCTCACAGTTGTATGTCAGCCAGGATGGCGGCATCAACTGGAAGACATCAGCATACTTCCCTCTGCCGGAGGGACTGTCAAGCAGCAACACCTCGTTTACGTTGGTGACCGATGACAGTAGGTATATATGGATCGTTTGCGGTGGAACCGGACAGGTATGGCGCGGACGACTGAATAAATATGGGTGGTCTGATGTGAAGAAGTCCTTTACGGAGTAAATAATAAGGAAGATATGAAAAGACTGGCGCTTGCGACATTGCTCTTGCTCTCAGTCCTTGGCGGTTATGCCCAATGGGATGACGAGTATAAGATGGAGATAGGTGCGGGTGTCGGTACCTTATCATATAAGGGGGATTTCAATGGCAGTCTGGGTAAACACCTGCAGCCAATGGCTACGGTGGTGTTGCGCAGAGTCTTCAATCCATATATGGATCTGGCTGCCAATCTATCCTACGGGACATTAAGTGGTGACCCAAAGGATGTGGAGACGAAATATCTGAAGGCGGAGGAACTGCAGTCGTTCAGTAACAAACTGGTTGACTTCGGCCTTCGCTATGAATATAATTTCTGGCCCTATGGGACAGGACATGACTATCGGGGTGCGCGACGGATCACACCGTTTATCTTCCTCGGCTTGGGAGCTACTTATGCTGATACTGCTGAGGGCAGTAAGTTCACGGGTAACTTCCCCATCGGTGCCGGTGTGAAGTTCAAGATCGCTACGCGTCTGAACCTCGGAGTAGAGTGGGCGATGCATTTCACCTGGAGTGATGAGTTGGATGGCGTCGCTGACCCTTATGGTATTAAGAGCAGTGGACTGTTTAAGAATACAGACGGCTATTCTGCCCTGCAGGTCAGCCTGACGTACAGTTTCCTGCCCAAGTGTAAGACCTGTAATAAAGACAGAGATGATTGATAAGATAGACAAGCAGCGGATACCCGAACATATCGCCATTATCATGGATGGTAACGGGCGGTGGGCAACAGCTCGTGGATTGGCACGCAATGCCGGTCATCAGGCTGGTGTGGAGACCGTACGCCGTATCACGGCAGAGTGTGTCCGTCTGGGGGTGAGATACCTTACACTTTACACCTTCTCTACAGAGAACTGGAACCGTCCCGTGGATGAGGTTTCTGCCTTGATGGGACTGGTGCTCACGTCATTGGAAGATGAGATCTTCATGAAGCACAATGTGGGTCTTCGGGTAATCGGTGATATGGAGCGTCTGCCGGCCAACGTACGGGAGAAACTACAGCAGACCATCGAGCGTACCAAGGATAACGATACGATGACCCTGGTGGTGGCGCTGAGCTATTCCAGCCGATGGGAGATCACCAAGGCCGTGAAGGATATCCTTCAGGAAGCCGTAACGTCTCCTCTTGCTCAGGAGGATATCACGGAAGAGTTTATCAGTCGTCATCTCACAACCAACTTCATGCCCGACCCAGACCTGTTGATCCGTACGGGTGGTGAGTTGCGCATATCGAATTACCTGTTGTGGCAGATTGCCTATTCAGAATTATATTTCTGTGATACCTATTGGCCCGACTTCGATGAGAAAGCCCTCCATGAGGCCATCATCAGCTATCAGTCAAGACAGCGCCGTTTCGGTAAGACAGAAGAGCAGGTAGAGAACGAGAATAAATAATGTGAACGTAGAAATACAAGATATAGATGAATAAGTTATATAAAAATCTCTTATTACTCCTAACACTGATCCTATCCACAGGAGCATACGCACAAGAGAAGATCGTCAATCCCGATATTACCTATGCCGGTTCACCCCGTGTATGTAAGATTGCGGGTATTGCCGTTTCTGGTGTAGAGGGCTATGAAGACTATGCTTTGGCAGGTATCTCCGGACTGACACCCGGTCAGGAGGTGGAATTGCCGGGTAGTGCCATCACCGATGCTGTAAAGCGTTATTGGAAGAATGGTCTGTTCTCAGACGTGTCTATCGTGGCCGACTCTTTGGTTGGTGATCATGTGTACCTGCATATCTACCTGACCATGCGTCCTCGTGTCTCTAACATCAATTATATCGGTCTGAAGAAGAGTGAGCGTGAGGATATGGAGAATAAGCTGGGTCTTCTCAAGGGCGGTCAGCTCACGCCAAATGCTATTGACCGTGCGAAGATCCTGGCCAAGAGATATTTCGATGATAAGGGTTTCAAGAATGCCGAGATAACAATCAATCAGCGTGATGACGTCTCTCAGAAGGGTTATGTGATCCTTGATGTGGAGGTGGATAAGAAAGAGAAGATGCGCGTTCACGAGATCATCATCGAGGGTAATGAGAAACTATCTGACAAGAAGATCAAGGGAGGACTGTTCTCTAAGGGTGCTTTCTCTAAGATCCATGAGGCAGGTAAGTTCTCCAACTTCCTGAAATCAAAGAAGTTCACGCCAGAGCGGTGGAATGAAGATAAGAAGAAACTCTTGGAGAAATACAATGAGTATGGCTACCGTGACGCCACCATCCTGGAAGACAGCGTGTGGAACTACGACGACAAGCATGTCAACGTATATGTAAAGGTTGAGGAAGGACAGAAATACTACATCCGTGATATCAAGTGGGTGGGTAACACCATCTATAATACCGACCAGTTGAGTGCGGTGTTAGGTATGAAGCACGGTGATGTGTACAACCAGAAACTGATGGGTAAGCGTCTGTCTGAGGATGAGGATGCCGTGGGTAACCTCTATTGGAACAACGGTTATCTGTTCTACAACCTGCAACCTACCGAGGTGAATATCGTGGGCGACTCTATCGATCTGGAGATGCGTATCCAGGAAGGACCGCAGGCACATATCAGCAGGGTACGTATCAACGGTAACGACCGACTGTATGAGAATGTGGTGCGCCGTGAGTTGCGTACAAAGCCGGGTGATCTCTTCTCGAAGGATGCCCTGCAGCGTTCTGCACGTGAGTTGGCCTCTATGGGACACTTCGATCCTGAGCAGGTAAATCCCGATGTGAAACCAAACTACGAAGATGGTACGGTAGACATCAACTGGGATCTGGTGCAGAAGAGCAACGACCAGGTGGAACTCTCGTTAGGATGGGGACAGACAGGTGTCATCATGCGTGTCGGTCTGAAGCTGAACAACTTCTCCATGGCCAACCTCTTTAATAAGAATAAGGAGCACCGTGGTATCATGCCTATCGGCGACGGTGAGGTGTTGTCTATCGGTGCACAGACCAACGGTACATACTACCAGTCGTATAACGCCAGCTACAGCACCAACTGGTTTGGTGGCAAGCGCCCGATACAGTTTACCGTGGGTGCTTACTTCTCTAAGCAGACCGACGTGTCGAGCAGATATTACAACAATGCCTACTATAATAACTATTATAATTATATGTATGGTTATGGTAGCTACTATAATAACTACTATAATAACTACGAGAGTTACTACGATCCGGATAAGTTTGTCAAGCTGATGGGTGTCAGTGTAGGATGGGGAAAGCGTCTGCGCTGGCCGGATGACTACTTCACACTGAGTGCAGAGTTGGCCTATACCCGTTATATGCTGAAGAACTGGAGTTACTTCCTCGTATCCAACGGTAACTGTAATAACCTGAACCTGGGTATCACCCTGTCACGTGTATCTACCGATAACCAACTGTTCCCACGTCGCGGTTCAGAGATCATGGCATCGGTAAGCCTTACCCCACCATGGTCGGCATGGGATGGAAAGGACTATGCTAACCTGGCGACCAACTCTGCTGCTGCCAATTACACAGAACAGCAGCAGGAGAAATATCGTTGGATTGAGTATCACAAGTGGAAGTTCAGAAGCAAGACATACACGGCGCTGACCAGCGGACAGAAATGTTTTGTGCTGATGACCCGTGTGGAGTTCGGTATCTTGGGTGCTTACAACAAACATAAGAAGTCACCGTTCGAGACTTACTACATGGGTGGTGACGGTATGAGCGGCTACTCTACCGGCTATGCTACCGAGACTATCGCCCTGCGTGGTTACGACAACGGTTCACTCACTCCTTACTATCAGGATGGTTATGCCTACGACCGTTTCACCCTCGAGCTGCGCTATCCGTTCCTGTTGGGTAACACCACCATCTACGGACTGACCTTCGCTGAGGCCGGTAATGCCTGGAACGATACGAAGAACTTCAATCCGTTCGACATGAAGCGTTCAGCAGGTGTAGGTGTACGTATCTTCCTCCCGATGGTCGGTCTGATGGGTATCGACTGGGCCTACGGTTTCGATAAGGTCTTCGGTACAAAGGGTGGCAGTCAGTTCCACTTCATCCTCGGTCAGGAGTTCTAATGTTTTAGATATATTAAAAATAGGCAGAATAAACCTAAATGTTTTTCTAACGTCAAAAAGTTGTTTAGACAGAATGCTTATGAAGAAGATGATAACAGTATGCCTGCTCGCGGTAGCCGCGATAACGGCAAATGCACAGAAATTCGCGTTGATAGACATGGATTATATCCTGAAGAATATCCCCGCTTATGAGAGAGCCAACGAACAGCTCAACCAGTCGTCTAAGAAATGGCAGGCAGAGGTGGAGGCTATCAATGCTGAGGCACAGACGCTCTATAAGAACTACCAGAACGAGGTGGTCTTCCTCTCTCAGGAACAGAAGAAAGCCAAGCAAGAGGCTATCATGAACAAAGAGAAGGAAGCCAGTGAACTGAAGAAGAAGTACTTCGGTCCCGAGGGTGAGCTCTTTAAGAAACGTGAGGCACTGATGACGCCGATACAAGAGGAGATCTATAATGCCGTGAAGGAGATCTCTGATCTGCGTGGCTATAGCCTGGTGCTCGACCGTGCTTCCGACACAGGTATTATCTTTGGCTCTCCGAAGATAGATATCAGCAATGAAGTGCTCTCGAAATTAGGATATTCCAATTAATTATATTACCTTTGCAGGCAAAGATTTTTGAATTTACTTATCGAATAATAACTTAATTAAAGAATAGAAAATGAAGAAAATTATCATGGTGCTGATGTTGATGGCTCCTATGGCCACCTTCGCACAGAAATTCGGACATGTTGACGCACAATCTATCATGCAGGCTATGCCAGAGTTTATCAAGGCTCGCGGTGATATCGAGGCTCAGGGTAAAGAATATGAGAACGACCTGAAGGCTATGCAGGATGAGCTGCAGCGCAAGAGTGAGGCTTATGAAAAGACTAAGAGTACAATGAACGCCACCAAGCAGCAGGAGACAGAGACAGAGCTTCAGCAGATGTTCACTAAGATCCAGCAGGCTTCTCAGGATTACCAGCAGCAGATCGGCAAGATGCAGCAGGAGAAGTTGGCACCGATCATGAATAAGGTGACTACCGCTATCCAGAACGTTGGTAAGAACGGTGGTTATGTGTATATCATGGACGCCAGCATGGGTATCCCTTACATCAGTCAGACCCTGAGCAAGGATGTGACAGCTGAGGTAAAGGCTGAGATCCAGAAGATGAAATAATAGTGAATAGGTAATAAAGTGTAACGGTAAAAACGAATCGCAATGAAAATATCAAGACAGAACCTTTCCGGTAATGGAGTGAAGTGGATATTACCTTTTTTACTTTTCACTTTATTACCTGTTATGGCCAGCGCACAGATCAAGTTCGGCTACTGCAGTTACGATGAGGCTATGAAGGCACTGCCTGAGTATGCCACGGTGCAGAACCGCCTGAATACCCTCGAGTCGCAGTATGGAACAGAGACCAAGCGTGCCGAGCGCGAGTTCAACCGTAAGTACGAGCAGTTCTTAGAGGGTATCAACGAGTTCGCCCCTGCCATCCGACAGAAACGTCAGGTGGAACTGCAGGAACTGATGGAGAAGAACGTGGCATTCCGTAAGGAGGCTACCCGACTGCTGGAGGCTGCCCGTCGCGATGCTTACCTTCCCCTGAAGGACAAGGTGGCTGCCGTGATGCAGAAGATTGGTGCTGAGCGTGGCTATGCCTTTATTCTCAATACCGACAACAATGCCTGTCTGTATATCGACAAGGCGATGGGTGAGGATATCACCTTGATTGTAAAAGATGCTTTGAATGCGCAATGAATGTGGCCCGATAGGAGTCTTTGATTCAGGATATGGTGGACTGACCATCTTGCATCAGATGCGGCAGGTATTACCACAGTATGATTATCTGTATCTTGGTGATAATGCCCGTGCTCCTTATGGTCCCCGTTCGTTTGACGTAGTATATAAATTTACGCGGCAAGCCGTACTGCATTTGTTCAGTATGGGTTGCCGCTTGGTTATATTAGCCTGTAACACCGCCTCCGCAAAAGCCTTACGAAGCATTCAGCAGATCGACCTGCCACAGATCGATCCTGAGCGACGTGTGCTGGGTATCATCCGTCCTACTGCCGAGTGTATCGGTGATCTGACAGAGAGCCGGCATGTGGGTATCCTTGCTACCGAGGGCACGATACTGAGTCGCAGCTACGACTTAGAGATCAACAAGCTATTCCCTGATATCAAGGTGACGGGTGTGGCCTGT
>CADBSW010000161.1 GCA_902797505.1 uncultured Prevotellaceae bacterium
TTGCTTCTTTCTTCGCGCCGAAGAAAGTAAGAACCCTGCATTAAGGCCGCCCCTTATCAAGGGGCTCTAAATCTCCAGAGAAAAGTGAAATTTCTGTCTATAAGAAAGAATAAGAAAATGTATAGTTTACTTCAACAAGACATAAAATACATTCCGGGGGTGGGGCCCCGCAGAAAAGAGATACTACAGAAAGAACTGGGTATCTCTACGTTTGGTGACCTGTTGGAGTACTACCCCTACAAATACGTCGATCGCAGTAAGGTATACCGTATCAACGAGTTGTCGGGCGAGATGCCCTTTGTGCAGATCTCTGGGAAGATCCTCAGTTTCGAGGAGTTCGACATGGGTCCCCGTAAGAAACGGGTGGTGGCGCATGTCAGCGACGGCACAGGTGTCGTGGATCTGGTATGGTTCGTGCGTGCTCAAAGAATCTCCTCGAGTTATAAGGTAAACACCGACTATATCATCTTCGGCAAACCCACGGTGTACAACGGCCGTTATCAGTTTGCCCACCCGGAGATCGAGAAGGTGCAAGACCTGAACCTCTCGGAGATGGGTATGCAGCCGTATTACGTGACGACCGAGAAGATGAAGAAGGCAGGTATCACCTCGCGCACCATCGAAAAGATCATCAAGTCATTGCTCGAACTGTTGAAGAACCCGCTTGAAGAGACTCTCCCCGCCTTCATCACCAACCGGTTACGCCTGGTATCCCGTGATACGGCCATGCGGAATATCCATTACCCGAAGACCCCTCAGCAGGCCGACTACGCGCGACAGCGACTGAAGTTCGAGGAACTCTTTTATGTGCAACTCAATATCGTGCGCTACGCCTCCGACCACCGCAGGAAATACCGTGGGTATATCTTCCAACATGTGGGCGACTACTTCAATACTTTCTATCGCAACAACCTGCCTTTTGCTTTAACGGAGGCGCAGAAGCGGGTAATCCGTGAGATTCGTAAGGATACGGGGTCCGGCAGACAGATGAACCGACTGTTGCAAGGCGATGTGGGTTCTGGGAAGACGCTTGTGGCCCTCATGTCGATGCTTATCGCCTTAGATAACCAATACCAGGCATGTATCATGGCACCTACGGAGATCCTGGCCGAGCAGCACCTCGCCACCATCAGGGAATTCCTGAAGGGGATGGACATTCGGGTGGAACTGCTCACCGGCATCGTGAAAGGCAAGCGGCGCCAACAAGTGCTCGACGGGGTGCTCAACGGATCGGTGCAGATTCTCGTAGGTACCCATGCGATCATCGAAGATACGGTGCAGTTCAATCGTCTTGGCATGGTGGTCATCGACGAGCAGCACCGTTTTGGCGTGGCACAGCGCGCCAAACTATGGAGCAAGAGTGCTAACCCGCCGCATATCCTCGTGATGACAGCCACCCCGATACCCCGTACACTGGCCATGACGCTTTATGGCGATCTGGATGTGAGTGTCATCGACGAACTGCCGCCGGGCAGAAAACCCGTGGTGACCGTTCATCAATACGACAACCGCATCGCCTCACTCTACGACGGCATCCGCAAACAGGTGCGACAAGGGCGACAGGTATATATCGTCTTCCCGCTGATCAAGGAGAGTGAGAAGAGCGACATGAAAAACCTGGAGGATGGATACAACGCACTATTAGAGGTATTCCCGGAGTTCCGACTCAGTAAGGTACACGGACAGATGAAACCAGCTGAGAAAGAGGCCGAGATGCAACGCTTCGTTCGTGGAGAGACGCAGATCCTGGTGGCCACCACGGTGATAGAGGTAGGTGTGAACGTGCCGAATGCTTCTGTCATGGTAATCCTCGATGCTCAGCGATTCGGACTGTCGCAGCTTCATCAGTTGCGCGGTCGTGTGGGGCGTGGCGCCGACCAGTCATTTTGTATCTTAGTCACCAAGCCACAGTTGTCGAAAGAGACACGCATGCGTATCGATATTATGTGCGACACGAACGACGGGTTCCGCATTGCCGAGGCCGACTTAAAGCTTCGTGGACCAGGCGATCTGGAGGGAACACAACAGAGTGGCATGGCGTTCGACTTGAAGATTGCGGATATCGCTCGTGACGGACAACTGGTGCAGTTGGCCCGTGACGAGGCGCAACGCATCATCGAGGATGATCCCGACTGCGTAAAACACGAATACCAGTTGCTGTGGCAGCGTCTGGCCGCCCTGAAGAAAACCAATATCAACTGGGCGAGCATTTCGTAGAAGTGTAGAGTGTAGAGTGCATAGTACATAGTGTAGAGTGTAGGGTTATGTCTCGCTCTCTTTGTTACCACCGCCTTCGGCGACGTTGCGACAAGAGAGCCATGACCGTTGGCTCACAGTTCATTGTTTAGAGCTTCGCTCGGGGACTGGCTCTTTGATGTGCCTGTCCCCGCCAATAGTTTCTTCATGGTAAGCTTTCTTCCTCATTACATTCTTCCCCTCATTGCGGGCTTGCCCACTCATCCCGGACTTGATCCGGATCTCCCGCGGTGAATAACACGAATGAGATTCCGGCTCGGAGGCCGGAATGAGAGGAGCAGCGAGAGCAGAGTCAAGCTTGCTTGAACTTTGCCGAGTCGCGACGATATCGCTGAAGGCAATGAGAGGAGCAGCGAGGGCAGAGTCAAGCTTGCTTGTACTATGCCGAGATTCCCGCTTACGCGCCCATTGGCTTTCCCCGTAGGCGCCGAACGATGTTTCCCGAGCTTCGCTCGCCTACCCGTAGCCTTTCGTGACGATATCGCTGAAAGCAATGAGGGATAGCCTTTGACCTTTGCCTCCGGCGATCTTATGAATTCTCAAAACTGTTAAATAGACCATAAAACTGTTAAGAGATAGACTAAATTGCAAATAATTTTGTTATATTTGCAGTCGGTTAATGTGAAAATAGGCTCTTTTTTGTATGAGAGTCATTTATACAAGACCTTATGACAGATGTAATCACTTGATAATCATCTGTTTCAGGCGTAAAGGAAAATGCGCCTGCAATGTTTAACAAAATAAACATCTATGCAATTAAAGAAAGTACTTAAGACATTTTCTATAGCAGCAATGTTGTTTGCTGCTGCTACACCTGTTTGCGGACAAGACCTGCTGGCTCGTCAGGCACCTGTTGACCGTAAGATGAAAGCTTTGGACACTATCGCATTGCGCCATATCATCGAAAGAGAGATGGCTGGTAATCCCTCGGCACAGTTGTATTCCGAGTGGAGTAATAAATATGCTCATCAGGCTACCGCGCTGCCCGACTCTTTCACAATCGACCTGCGTCACTTCGCTATGCCGACAGACAGCAGGGTGATTACCAGTAACTATGGTCGTCGTTGGGGCCGCATGCACAAAGGTATCGACGTAAAGGTATATATCGGTGACACCATCCGCAGCGCTTTCGACGGAAAGGTACGCGTGGTACGCTATGAGGCTGGTGGTTATGGAAACTTCGTGGTGATCCGTCATAACAACGGTTTGGAGACGATCTACGGACATATGTCAAAGCAATTGGTTCGTGAAAACCAGCAGGTACGTGCCGGTGATCCTATCGGATTAGGCGGAAATACCGGACGTAGTACCGGTTCTCACTTGCATTTTGAGACTCGTCTGTGTGGCGTAGCCCTCGATCCTGCATTGATGTTTGACTTCCGTGCGCAGGATGTGACGGCAGATTTCTATACCTATCGTAACAAGAATAAGAACAGACGTGCCATCGTTAACGACATCGCCAGCACCGCAGGTGAGGAGTTTGAGCCGGCAGAGGTGGAGGATGTGGCACCTGTGAAGGCCAGCACACCCGTTGCGAAACAGTCAACGAAGAAGAACAATCGTGATAATGCCCGCTTCCACAAGGTGGCTAAGGGTGAGACCCTCTATTCTATCGCTAAGCGCAGGGGCACTACGGTTGATAAGTTACGTAAAATCAACCATCTGGGCAAGAAGGCAAGCATCCGTCCGGGACAGATACTAAGATTCTCTTAATATAGTAATACAATAATGAATAAGATAGGGGTGGCGTTGGTGCTGCCCCTTTTTTTATAAAAGGGTCTTTTGCCTAAAATCTTTTCTTTCTTCATTTCTTCGGCGCGAAGAAAGAAGCAAAGAAGCATCCACCCACCCCAAGGCCCCTCTCTATATGGAGGGGATGCAACCGCTCCTACTCGTCGCTCTTACATTAATGTACCGCTCCCTTATCAGTGGTCGCGGTCTTGTTTTAGCCCCACTCAACCTCCCCGAAGGGGAGGAGTCCATGGGATTCCCGCTTATGCTCTGTCGCCCCTACGGGGCTGATTGATTGGTATACGGGGCTGACACCCCACGGGGGCTTACGCACCCCGTCTATGCTGTTTCGCCCTTAAAGGGGCTAACCCTAAACTCTAAACTCTAAACTAATTTCCTGGAAATCGCCCGAATAACAAACCACGCATGCCAACAGATGGTGGTGAAGAGTCCGTAGTGATGGCTCATCACTTGGAATCGCTCCTTCAGTGAAGCCCGATGATGACGCGTGGAGAGCCCTTCTTTCAGGTAGTTCGCCAGCACCATGTGCGTGTTATGCAGCGCCAGCCCCTCCTTCTCGGCCCTTCTCATCACACGTATACACCAGTCGACATCCCCAGATAACCTATACCTTATATTATATGGTTCGGCCTGTGCGATATCCGTTCGGGCATAGAAGGCCTGATGGCATACGAGCATCCCCTTTTGGAAAGAGTGCCAAGAGAGTTTCTCTGGTGCCGACAGATGGCGCTTGCCAAGGTACTCTCCCTGCTCATTCACCACATCGGTATCACCGTAGATCACGGCCGGCAGCGATTTCTCATCCAACTGCTCCGCCACCTTCTGCAAGGTATCTGCGGAGTGGAAACAGTCACCGGCATTCATGAAGATGACATAATCACCGGTGGCACGCTTCAACCCTTTGTTCATCGCGTCATAAATACCCGAATCCGGTTCTGAACTGACAATCACCGGGTAAGGGCATTGCTGTCGGTAAGCATCCACCATCTGCAGGGTAGCATCGGTAGAAACCCCGTCGATGATCATATGTTCCAACTGCTGATAAGTCTGACCGCCCACACTGTCTAATGTCCTTTGTATACAGTGGGCGGCATTCCAGGTGATGGTTATGATAGAAAAACGAATCATAGCTGTTTGATAACGACGGCAGGATTGCCTGCCACAACACAATTGTCCGGCACATCATGGAATACGACGGCACCGGCAGCGATCTTCACGTTATTGCCAATATGTATGCCACCGTATACCGTTGCCCCTGTATAAATGCTCACATGGTCACCGATGACGGGTCGACCGCCCTTGCCATTGCCCAGCGTAACCAACTGCAGACAGTAGAAATCGCTGCCTATGCGCTCGGCATTCAGATAGGTAGCATAGTTATGCTCAAAATGAGCCCCAGGCCCGATGCTCGGGCACCAGATATTTAACGTGCGTTCAGGAGGTAGCAGCCATTTGATAGGCGCTGCCCAGTATTCACCGATACGGTAGTAGAAAAGATTTCTGAACACACGTTCACGTGTGCAAGCCTTAATGAAGTTAAGCACAGTAGGACGTCTGTCTTGCACCTTCATCAGGTCAGCATCTATCTTTTTCCTCTTACATATATATATAATAATGTGAGGTAGCATCCTGATGGTAGAAGCCGTGAGTATACAGGTTTGTACTATTGGATTCATCGTCTATATTCTACGGGGCGGATCGCCTCATTATACACCTTAATATATTTATTGGCAACGCTCTGTTGTGAGTAATGAGAGGCCACCTTTTTCAGACAGTTCTTGCTAAGTGATGCATAATCGGCTTCGTCGAGCACATAACGGATGCCATGCGCCAAGTCGTCTGTCTGCCTTACCTCTGCCACATAACCGTTTACCTGGTGGTCGATCATTTCCGGGATACCTCCTACGCGGAACCCGACACAGGGCACTCCGCAGGTCATCGCTTCCATGATCGTATTTGGCAGGTTGTCTTCAAGTGAGGGCAACACAAAGACATCGGCGGCATTATATACCTGCACAATGCGCTGTGGGTCACTGACATAGCCCAGCGGATAGGCTGGTATAGCCAACTGCGACGCCACCTCTTCGGCATGTCCGCCCAATATGGCCACACCGGTATGCTCCTTAAACGAGGGATCTGCATCAGCCAATCGCTGTATGGCCTCTACAAAGAAGTTCATTCCTTTACGAGGATCGGTCACGCGCTGTGACACAAAGAGGATGATGCGTTTATCCGTCGGTAACGATAAAGTCTTGCGTGCCAACTGTTTATCCTGCGGACAAAACTGTTGTGAGTCGATGGCGTTGGGGATGCTAACGATCCTTTGGTTCTTCAGCAGGGCACTCTTTCGGGCCTCCTCGGCCAGCCATTCACTGCATGCCACGAGCGTAATGCGCTTATTCTCATACATCTTCTCCTTGCGTTTCCACACACGGTGAGAGAGATCGTTCTTGCCGGGAGAAGGCAACAGCGGACAGTCTTGACAAGCGGAATGGTATTGCTCACAACCACGGGCATAATGACAGATAGCGGTGGCGGCCCACAGGTCGTGCATCGTCCATACCACGGGCTTCTTCTCGATGATCTTACGGATATCCTTCAGCGACAACATGCCTTGGTTGACCCAATGCAGGTGTATCACGTCAGCCTCCTGAAACTCGGGCAAGCTGGTGATATCCGTGCCGCTATTGGCGATGTCCACTTCGAAGAGGCGTTTCTTCTTCAGGTGCATCGACAGCCAGATGCAGAAGCGCTCCCACAGGAAATGCCACTGTTGGCGCCAGGGGTGCTTTAGCCCTACCACCGTCAGCTTGTCGGTGCTCTTCTCTTTCACCAACATCTTGGCCTTCACACCGTTGTTGTTCAGTGCGACCATCAGTCGGTTGGCGGCCACGGCAGCGCCACCCGTATTCTCACTTGTATTGACGATCAGAATTCTCATTTTCTTATTCTTTCTATATAGACAGATATACCACTTTTCTCTGGAGATTTAGAGCCCCTTGATAAGGGGCGGCCTTAATGCAGGGTTCTTACTTTCTTCGGCGCGAAGAAAGAAGCAA
>CADBSW010000162.1 GCA_902797505.1 uncultured Prevotellaceae bacterium
AAATATCTGACGATGAAATGCAACCTGCAATTTGAGCTATTGACTATCTACCACTCAAAATTAGCCTGCAAAATGAGCTATACGCCGGATTTCTCTCAGGGGGTGATGCTCGATGAGGGTGAATATATGCTTACGGTAGGCACCCGTATGGCTAAAGGAAATGTGCTGGTGCACATGGAGAAATTCACGATCAAGAAAGACAGAGATACCCGTTTTTCGTTCACCATGCGTGAGAGTAAGGAGAACATCCAGGTGATCGGTAGTCTGAATGCCGAAGACCTCTATTATGACACCGCAACCAAGCAAGACAAGAGTATTCTCACTACAACCGGTCGTGGCTACTATGTCATAGGCATCGTGGCTCCCAGCAACGAGCCCACCAACCACGCCCTGCGCGATATTGCCCTCTATAAACAGGCGTATGAGCAATGGGGTAGGAAGATGATCCTGCTGTTGGAGGATGAGGAGGCTTTCCAACGATTCAACTTCTCAGAATTCAGCAACCTTCCCAATACCGTTGTATGGGGTATTGATAAGCGGCATACCATCTTTGAGGAGATCCGTAGGGAGATGAAACTGACGAACAACACACTACCTGTATTCCTTATCTGCGACAGTTTCAACCGGGTGGTCTTCATCCAACAGGGATACACTATCGGCTTGGGTGAGCAGATGATGAAGGCGATACAGAAACTCTAACGGTTGATCTCCCTGATCACAGCAGCTACCTCCGCGGCATCCGTGGAGGTAGTTCCTTTTCTACACGATCCATGAATCTCCTTGGCTCCTGTCTGTTGTAGAATCTCTCGAGCATTCCCACTGTTCACACCACCACCAGGCAGGATGATCAGTTGATCTCCTGCTTCTTCCACCAACTGCCTCAACAGGGGGATACCTTTCTCTGCTGTGGACTGTTGTCCACTGGTAAGAATGCGAGTAACACCGAGTTCCTTGAGTACCGATAGGGCATGGATAGGATCTCTGCACACATCAAAGGCACGGTGGAAGGTGAAGGACTTGCCGCCGCCACATCTTACCATGCCGAGCATGTTTTGTACAGCCTCCACATCGATATCACCATCACTTGTCAGGGCCCCGCACACGATGGCATCAGCCCCTGCTATGATGGCATGACGGATATCCCGCATGATGATCTTCTTCTCTTCATCGGTATACACGAAATCTCCTTCCCTGGGACGGATGAGCACGTGGATCGTCAGTTGGGGATAGTACGTCTTGACACTCTCTATCAATCCCATCGATGGGGTCAGTCCGTCAAGACTCAGGGCCGAACAGAGTTCGATACGTTCAGCACCCCCTTCCACGGCGCGCTCCACATCGGCAAAAGAACCGCAACAAACCTCTAATATCTTCTTCATGACTATTCTATAATAGTGATGACACGGTCGGGATCGCCGTTGATTCCCTCCAAGGGTATCATCACACATTTCTTTTTCTTATCATACTTACACTTAATGACGTTTCCTGTCAGAAAGTCTTTTACCTGTTTTGGACGTTTATCCATGGCATAATCCAACTGGGTGCACGTCTTGTCAAGCACATGTATATAGGTGGTATTTCCTTTCTTGGTGGTAACACCCCATGTCGCATCGTCTATGCCTCGCTGCGTGCTGTAGATAGTCTCGCCATAGCTATCCATCCATTTACCGATACCCTGCAGACGGTCGAGTGCCAAGGCTGGTAGTTCTCCATTGGGTTGCGGACCGATATTAAGCAGGAGGTTACATCCCTTGGCAGCGGCACGGATGATCAAGGTAACCAACTCATCTACCGACTTATAGTTTTGGTCGGCCACCTTATATCCCCACATGCCGTTCATCGTTTGACACATCTCCAGGGGCAACTTACTGATGGCCTGTCCTGAATAGCCAGCCTTGTTCTCACCCGGCAGGTCGCGTTCAAACATCTGGAAGTCTTCTCCCTCGATGGGGGTGATATGGTGGTTGTTACCAATCAGACAGGAGGGCTTCAACTGGTGGATATACCTATAGAACTCCTCCATGCGCCAGTTGAAAGGTATTGTGTCTTGGTCGTGATCCCAATAGCCGTCAAACCACAGGCCAGCTACGTTGGGGTAGTTGGTGAGCAACTCCCTCACTTGATTCTTCATAAACTGGAAATAACTGTCGTAATTGGGTTTTAGTGTCCTGCCGGTATCGTGCCCCGTACGCCCCAATGGGTAATCCTCACGTATCCAGTCGAGAATACTATAGTACAGATGCAGTTGTATTCCTTCTTGCTGACAAGCCTCCGACAGTTCTTTCAGCACGTCACGACCAAAGGGTGTGGCATCCACGATGTTGTAGTCACTCTCATGGGTCTTGTACATCGAGAAACCGTCGTGATGCCTACTGGTAAACGTGATATATTTTGCCCCTGATGCCTTGAATGCCTTGACCCACTCGCTGGCATTAAAGCGGATAGGGTAGAAGCAGGAGGCTGCCTTGGCATATTCGTCCTTATTCAACTTACCGGTGTTCAGGTACCACTCGCCCTGGGCAAACTCACTATAGATACCCCAGTGCAGGAAGATGCCGAAACGGAATCCATCAAACTGCTTACGTGCCTCGATATTCTCAGCACTTGGTACATACTGTGCTCGCATCGTCAGACATGACAGGAGCATGACAAACAAAACAATTTTTTTCATGATATTAATTCTCAATAATATTCGAGTGTTCCCTCATTCCGGCCTTCGAGCACCTCATTCCGGCCTGCGAGCCGGAATCTCATTCGTGTTATCCGCAGGAGATCGCGGATCAAGTCCGCGATGAGGGTCTATCTCCCTCCCTCTCGGGGAGGGATGGGGTGGGGCTCCTTTCACGGGGGCTTACGCACCCCGCCTATTCTCTATCGCCCCTGTGGGGCTAACCCTAAGCTCTTAACTCTAAACCCTAAACTCTAAACTATTAACTATTAACTATTAACTATTAACTCTTAAAACTACGGCATTTTCGCAATCCCTTCCCATCGCACATCCCACTGACCATTGTCGGGGAATCCGGGATTCTTCTGCTCACTACCATCCCATCCCGCACACATCATGGCGATGGCGCTGAGCAGTCCTCCGTTGCCGGGCAGGTACAGTCGCAGTCTGCCATCCTGGTAGTTATGTCCGCTCACCAGATACGTATTGGTGCGGTTGTTCATCAACAGAGCCCCTACGGCCTTCTCCGCGTCTCCCAGTCGGGCGGCACACATGGCGGTCATCGGATAGTCCCATCCCCATGTCTTGTTCCAGTTCCAGTTGTCCCACACCCAGTCGAGTGTCTTCTGCATCTTACCTTTGTCGATGAGGTTGTTCATGGGTAGGATGCCCAAGGCCCCTAATACCGCCATGTGGTCAGAAGTAAAACGGATATCGTGATACGTCTCTTTAGCTGATTCAGCAGCGAGGTATTTGCCCTCCTCATCAGCTGCCAGCTTTGATAATCCATTCACGATCTTATCCCATGTCTTATTGCGCTCCAGTCCCATCCGCTCGCGCCATAGTTGGGCCGTACGCAAGGCAAAGTGCCAGTATGACAACTCGAAGGGAGCGTTGTAGGTCTCTGCTGCCTTGAGGGTCTCCTGTGCAGGGATAAATCCCCGTAACATATACCGTTTATTCTTCTTGTCGTAGTTCACGAAGTCAGCCATCCATACGGCAGTCTCCTCTATGAGGGGATAGTATTCCTTCAGGAACTCCTTGTCGTGTGTACGACGGTAGATCAGTTCTGCCAACATGATGATATGTGGCTGTTGCCAAATTAGATAGCTTCCTACGCTCGACGGAGCCTCTAAGCTACTGGGATCGGTCATCTTCATCCATCTTAATCCCTTGAAACCCTGTCGCTGGGCAATGGCCCGTGCGTTGGGAGCAGCCTGATGATACCACTTCATAGAACGCTTCAATAGTTCGGGGTGGTTCCACAGGGGTAGCCATGCCTGGTGCCAGTAGATCATCTCCATGTGGTATTTGCCAAACCATGAGTTGTAGGTGAGTCCTGTCTCTTGTGGCGGAGTATCACCGGCACATTGTATGGCAAGCAGATACTGACTGAGCACCACCCTGCGTTCCAGTTCAAAGGCCCTCGGATCGGTACAATGAGAGAAGTCCACGGCAGCACCCTTCGTCCAGAACGTCTCCCAGTATCGTGTTGTGGCCTCAAAGGGCTTGTCCTGGATGGCAGTCAACTGTTGTGGCTCTTTTTCTGTGAAGGTACAGGTCATGGTGAGATGATCCTCCTCGGGCAGGAGCAACCAGGCGTGCTTTCCTTTTTGCCGGTATCCCATCTTTCCCTTCCATGCTATCTGCACGTAGTAGGTCGTGGCGCCTAAGACACGTTTGAGAATGATTCCTTGCTGCGATTGACGTACCATTGTGGTGGTGTGCTTGTCCTCTTGCTGCCAGTCGCAGGCATCGTCGCAATGTCCGCCGGTGGGGTAGGGAAAGCGGATCACCAATGGGGTGCGTGCGGGGTTGACCATCTCCACGATCACCTTGTCGTTATCGGGATCCACGGCCGTGCGCACATCATAGTTATAGTGGTTCTTCTCGAAATGACTGTTGATCACGCCCTTCCACATATCCAGATGCTGACGGATATTCTTGATGCTGTCTTTCTCTGTAGGCAGGAAATCGAATCCCCAGATGCCTAGGTGCAACCGGTGTGGGTTCACCCGATACCAGTCGCAAGCAGCCTTACTTCGCGGCGAGTCCTTCCGTTGTACGGTATACTGCTCTTTCTTGCCATGTCCTAAGTCAACTGTCTGGAGGGTCTCTTCGAATCGCAGTTGTTCGGGATTGTCAAACGAATGCCATCCCCATTGACTCTGCGTGCCTAAGGGTACTCCCTGACTATAGTATTCCGGAAACGACTGCATGCCCGTGGCATCTACGGTATACGCAAACCGTCCGTTGCCTACGGATAGCGCCTCCAGCGGATCGATACTTATTACTTGCGGAGCATGTCGTTCTACGAGTGCCCTGCGGTCGATTTTCTCTTGTGCTGCCATGGTCAAGACCCATAACAGCATCGTTGTCATGGTAAGTATTTTCTTCATAACTAGGAATTTCTCCCACAAAGATACGATTAAATGAGGGAAATACAAAAGAAAAGCTGTTTTTCTTTTTATTTCCGAATGCTAGTATCTTCCACGAAGTAAAATCATTTATTTTTTACATACTTTCCAGAGTTGTTCAAAATAACGCTTTCCCAATTCTTCTGCGCCTTGTGCATCAAAGTGTAGTCTATCATTTTGTAGCGTGAGGTCGCTCGCATCTACTACATAGAAATTAGGATCTTCTTTTGCAAGCCGGTACATGGCTTCCACCACTTGCTCTGAACGGTCACGACTATTTAAAGAATAAGTTCCACAGATGAAAGGTAAGCGACTATAGCGCTCGTCACTAGTCTTCTTAACAAGATAGTTACGAACATAAGCTACCAGGGCCTTGAGATTATCATAGTAGTGAGCCGACATTTTCTTGTCGCTCTCTCCCTGATGCCAGAGGAATGCCTTAATCTCGAAACCACCTCTCTGTTTTGACAGTTCATTATCTATACATGCACCGATATTCTCAGTAAACGCTTCCAGTAAAGAGTGGCCTCCTTTGTCTGCAGCTGTTGTTGAGGCCAGGTATTGAGGAGAGGCGTTCCAATACATCTTATTATTACTCACACAAGAGGTGTCAATAGCCGTGCCCCCCAATGATTCCTTGATAACGTAAAAGTCGCGCTTTACCTGACGGTCTATCATATAGTATACGATGGCATCGTAACCCCACCGATCCTTTTTGTTTGACTTGACGATGCGAGGCCAGAATCTTTCAAAACGACCGCCGCCAGAAACGGTATCACTCCCGTATGACCACATGCAATGTTTGTATCCCCTCTGCTTAATATACTCAGGCAATTCTTGATTGCTTACACGCCCGTCGGTGTTCGACTGACCAGCTGTTATGATTACCATAACTGGTTTCTTTCTCGCGGTAATACACATACTGCAGGTGAGTATGAGAATGGTTATACAAAATTTAATTTTCATGATTTGAATATGTTAGTCTGCAAAGATACTGATTTATTAGAAATAATGAAGTAAAAAAATGCTGAATATCTTCATAAAATACAAAGATTTATATTTTTTTTCGTACCTTTGCTGAAGAGTTATGATATGAGAAGATCCGACAGAGCCATGGATGCGGCATTCGCATTCGAAGTATTCGACAAGGCCCCGTATATCACCGTCAGC
>CADBSW010000163.1 GCA_902797505.1 uncultured Prevotellaceae bacterium
GATGGAAGTAGTAAATGCAATAGGTCGCCGCAAGAGTGCTATCGCACGTATTTATGTGAGCGAAGGAACAGGCAAAATCACTATCAATAAGAAGGATTTGGAAGTGTATTTCCCATCTGCTATCCTGCAGTATGTGGTAAAACAGCCCCTCAACCTGCTCGGCGTAGCAGAGAAATATGATATTAAGGTTAATCTTGACGGTGGCGGTTTTACAGGTCAGAGTCAGGCTCTCCGCATGGCTATTGCCCGCGCATTGGTTAAGATCAACGCCGACGACAAGAAGGCACTGAAGTCACAGGGCTTCCTTACACGCGATAGCCGTGCTGTTGAGCGTAAGAAGCCGGGTCAGCCAAAGGCTCGTCGTCGCTTCCAGTTCAGTAAGCGTTAATCATTTACTGACTGTTCGTTTAGTATCTAAACCAGGAGGATCTGCGTCAGCAGCTACCTTCTGGCTGATTCTAACAAGTATTTCGGTGGGATAGCCCCACTCGAAGGGAATTAAAAAGAATGTAAACAATAAAAGTATTTAAACAAAATGGCAAGAACAAATTTTGATCAGTTACTCGAGGCTGGCTGTCACTTCGGTCACCTCAAGCGTAAGTGGAACCCCGCAATGGCTCCTTATATCTTCATGGAGCGCAACGGTATTCATATTATCGACCTTCACAAGACAGTCGTAAAGATCGACGAGGCTGCTGAGGCTCTCAAGCAGATCGCTAAGTCTGGTAAGAAGGTGCTCTTCGTAGCAACAAAGAAGCAGGCTAAGGATATCGTAGCTGAGAAGGCTACCTCTGTAAACATGCCGTACGTGATCGAGCGCTGGCCGGGTGGTATGCTCACCAACTTCCCAACAATCCGCAAGGCTGTGAAGAAGATGGCTAACATCGACAAGCTCATGGCTGATGGTACCTATAGCAACCTGTCAAAGCGTGAGATCCTGCAGATCTCTCGTCAGCGTGCTAAGTTGGAGAAGAACCTCGGTTCTATCGCCGACCTGACCCGTCTGCCTTCTGCACTCTTCGTTGTTGACGTACTGAAGGAGAATATCGCCGTTAGAGAGGCTAACCGCCTGGGTATTCCTGTATTCGCTATCGTGGATACAAACAGCGATCCTAACAATATCGACTTCATGATTCCTGCTAACGATGACGCTAAGGATTCTATCGAGGTGATCATGAACGCTTGCTGCGCTGCTATCGCAGAGGGTCTTGAGGAGCGCAAGGCTGAGAAGGCTGACGAGAAGGCTGCCAAGGAGCAGGCTGAGGAGGCTGACGATGCTAAACCACGTCGCGCACGTAAGGCTCGCAAGCAGGATGAGGAGACCGCTGAGGCTGAGGAGGAAGCTCCTGTAGCAGAAGAGGAAGAGGCTCCCGCCGCTGAGTAATAAATAGGTATTCATTAAATAACAATTTTCATACAATGGCTATTTCAATTGAAGATATCAAAAAGCTTCGCGCTATGACAGGTGCCGGACTGGCTGACGTTAAGAAGGCACTGACCGAGGCTGAGGGTGATTTCGATAAGGCTAAGGAACTGCTCCGTGAGCGTGGCTTGGCTATCGCTGCTAAGCGTAGCGACCGTGAGACATCTAATGGTTGTGTACTCGTTAAGAAGGTAGATGGCTTTGCTGCTACTATCGCTCTGAAGTGCGAGACCGACTTCGTGGCTAACGGTGCCGACTTCATCGCGCTGACACAGGCTATCCTCGATGCAGCTATCGAGGCTAAGGCTAAGACTCTTGATGAGGTTAAGAACCTGACTGTTAACGGACAGAATGTTCAGGATGCTGTTACACAGCGCTCTGGTATCACCGGTGAGAAGATGGAACTGGATGGCTACATGGTACTCGAGGGTGACAACGTAGAGATCTATGACCACATGGGTAAGCACACCCTGACCACTATGGTTCAGACCAACAAAGAGGCTGCTGAGATCGGTCATAAGCTCGCTATGCAGGTAGCTGCTATGAAGCCGGTTGCTCTCAATGCAGAGTCTGTTCCTCAGAGCATTCTCGATGAGGAGTACAAGACAGCTGTTGAGAAGACCAAGCTGGAGCAGGTAGAGAAGTACGTGGAGTCTGTTCTGAAGAAGAACGGCATCAACCCGAACTTGGTTGACAGCGAGGATCATATCGCTTCTAACATCAAGAAGGGCTGGCTCACAGAGGAAGAGGCTCAGAAGGCTCGTGAACTGAAGGAGAAGGCTGCTGCTGAGAAGGCTGCTAACCTGCCCGCACAGATGATCGAGAACATCGCTAAGGGTCGTGTACAGAAGTTCTTGAAGGAGAACTGTCTCATCGATCAGGAGTTCCAGTTCGGTGATGGCGACAAGGCTACTGTTGCTCAGTGGCTCGAGCGTCAGGATAAGGAACTGAAGATCGTTGCTTTCAAACGCTTCACACTCGTAGCTGAATAATAGAAATTATTCTAACACAATAAAAGCGCCTGTTTTTAGTTATTAAAGACAGACGCTTTTTTATTATGAAAATATTTGCCATAGGAAAGAACTACAGTCTGCACAACCAGGAGATGGAAGGGAAGGAATATAAGCCCGAAGAACCTGTCATCTTCCTGAAAGCCGACTCGTCGTTGCTGAAAGACCATAAGCCGTTCTTTATCCCTACGGAGTTAGGACGTGTGGATTACGAGACAGAGATGGTGGTGCGTATCTGTCGGTTGGGTAAGAGTATCCCCCAGCGATTCGCTCATCGTTACTACGATGCCGTGACGGTAGGTATTGACTTCACTGCACGTGACCTGCAAGATCGTCTGAAGAATGCCGGGCTGCCATGGGATCTCTGCAAGGGTTTTGATGGGGCGGCAGCTATCGGTGAGTGGATAGACAAAGAGAAATTCCTGGACATACAGGCGCTCCATTTCCATCTTGATATCAACGGACAGACTGTTCAGAGTGGCTGCACCAGTGATATGTTGTATAAAGTGGATGAGATTATCGCTTATATCAGTCGTTTCTATACGCTGAAGACGGGTGATATCCTCTATACCGGCACACCGGCGGGGGTAGGTCCCGTGCATATCAACGATCATCTGGAAGGATATCTGGAGGACCGCAAGGTGCTGGAGTTTAATGCGAAATGATTACGTTCAGACGTATCATAATAAACCTTTTGCTTCTGATGTGCTGCACGATGATGTGCGCTCAACAGAAGTTTTTTAACCTGACTGCCGAGGAAGTCAGGATAGGGGAGTCGTTGCCCTTCTTTTATACAACGTTTCCTTTGGGTGATAACTATGTGGATAGTGTTTACACCGTGGATATCGCCTATGCGGAATATCTCACCATGACGGATAAGGATATCAAAAAGTATCAGCAGATTACTGACCAGCCGCTGCCGGAGAAACCCGTTATCAGCAGTACGGTGACCGTAGATCGTAGAAAGGGGCGTTTAGAGATATCTTTCATCCCGTTGGTGATGCACAACGGGAAATATAAGAAACTGGTCAGTTTCATGCTCGATATCCATGCCACGGCAAAGTCTTCCCCAAGACGAAAGGTCATGACCCGCAGTGATAGCGACAGCCGGTATGCCGATCATTCGGTATTGGCAAGTGGTTCGTGGGCAAAGATCCGGGTGCCTGAGAGTGGTGTTTACCAAATTACGAATGAGTTAATCCGTAAGGCTGGATTCAAGGATATAAATAAGGTACACGTATATGGCTATGGCGGTGCTCTGCAACCGGACGTGCTGTCGGGTACTTATCTGCAGCAGACAGATGATCTGCAGGAGGTACCTCTGTGTGTGGTGAACGGCAAACGACTGTTCTATGCACAAGGACCGGTAACTTGGAGCGGTTCCCAACGAATCCGTAATCCCTATTCCGATTATGGCTATTATTTTATTACGGAAGATACTGCGGAGCCTCAGACAATTGATGAGGCTACATTCCTTGAGACCTATTACCCCTCACGTTATGGTGCTGCCACCCTGCATGAGATAGACAACTATGCCTGGTTTGAAGGAGGAAGGAATCTCTTTGAGGATTCTCCTATCAATCAGGGCAGCAGTAAGTCGTACACTATTGCCAATCCACTTCCCGGACTGCCGCCAAATGGCACTGTTGTCAATGTCAACGTCACTGCTGCTACAGCCAGTCAGGTAGAAGTCAGCATCAACGATCAAGTAGTGGGAATGCTCTATATCTCTGAAATGGGAGAATACGACCATGGTAGGAGTGCTGCTGGTACTTACCAAGTATCGGGATATGACTTTGGCGGCGACGATGCTTATACCGTGAAACTTACAACCGTTAGCGGTGGACCGGTACGCCTCGACTATATCTCGGCATACACTAATGTGCAGCATCACACACAACCCGATCTGAATACTATCACGGCAGTGCCGGAATATGTGTATAACATCACCAATCAAGACCTTCATGCAGACCGTGATATACAGATGGTGATCATCATCCCTACCTCACAAAAACTGCGTGAACAGGCAGAACGAATCAAGACGTTGCATGAACAGCGCGATGGAATGACGGTGAAGATCGTGCCGGCTGATGAACTGTATAATGAATTCTCCAGCGGAACTCCTGATGCACATGCCTACCGCCGTTACATGAAGATGCTATACGACCGGGCAGAGACCGATGAACAGATGCCTCGTTATCTGTTGCTCTTCGGCGACTGTGCTTGGGATAACCGTATGAACTCGAGTGCGTGGAAGAGTTACTCCCCGGATGATTTCTTGCTTTGCGTGGAGAGTGAGAACTCGTTCAGTAAGACAGATTGTTATGTAGACGATGGTTTCTTCTGTTGTCTGGATGATGGTGAGGGCGGCAGTCCGGCACGTACCGACCGCCATGACATTGCCGTTGGACGATTCCCTGTGCGTACGGCTGACGATGCGAAGATCCTCGTTGACAAGACTATTGCCTACAACGAAAACGAGAAAGCGGGTGCTTGGCAGAACACAGTGATGTTCATGGGTGATGACGGCAACAACAACCAACATATGCGTGATGCCGATCTGGCTGCAAAACTGGTGGGGTCACTCAATCCTGCCCTGCATCTGAAAAAGGTGATGTGGGATGCTTACACACGTGTGGCCTCATCTACAGGCAATACCTATCCTGAGGTAACGAGCATCATCAAGCAACAGCAGCAGAATGGAGCCCTGGTGATGGACTACTGCGGTCATGGTTCAGAGACGAGTATCTCTCATGAGAAGGTTCTCTTGCTCAACGATTTCAAAGAGTTCGTCAACGACTGTTATCCCCTGTGGATCACGGCCTCGTGTGACATCGCTCCTTTTGACGGACAGGCGGACAATATCGGTGAATATGCGTTGCTGAACAGCAAGGGTGGGGCAGTGGCGTTCTTTGGAACCACACGTACGGTGTATGTCGATCGTAACCGAGCCATCAACCTGTCGTATCTCCGGGCGTTGTTCACACCCCAGAATGGAAAATATGTCTCTATCGGTGAGGCACAACGTATCGCCAAGAATAATCTTTTATCCAGCCGAATCACCATTGATGGTATTACGGTAAACAACCCTGATGGCACCGATCTGACCATCAATAAGCTGCAATACTCCCTCTTGGGCGATCCCGCGCTGGTGTTGAAGATCCCTACTCAACAGGCGGTGGTGGACAGCATCAATGGCGTGGCGGTAAAAGAGTCGTCGGTAAGCATTAAAGCAGGACAGACAGTGCGCGTTTCCGGTCATATAGAGAAGAACGCTCAACAGGATCCCTCTTTCAATGGCGTGCTCACTGCTGTAGTACGCGACTCAGAAGAGACGATCGTCTGTAAGTTGAATGATACAACCACTGATGGTGCTGATGAGGCCTTCGTCTATAACGACCGTACGAAGATTCTCTTCAACGGACAAGACAGTGTACGCGCGGGCAAATTCTCTTTCTCGTTTGCCGTGCCGAAGGATATCAACTACAGTGACGATTCCGGGCTCATCAACCTGTATGCCGTCGACAATAACAAGACACTGATGGCGAATGGTGTCAACAATCGTTTGATCGTGGGAGGATCGGATATCGCCAGCAACGACTCTATCGGTCCGTCTATCTACTGTTACCTCAATTCTCCGCAGTTTGTCAATGGAGGAACGGTCAATACAACACCTTATTTCGTGGCGCAGATATCGGATGAGGACGGACTGAATACCACAGGTAATGGCATCGGCCATGATCTTGAACTGATCATCGACGGGGATATGTCAAAGACCTATAACCTGAATGATCATTTCGTGTACGACTTTGGTTCTTATACCAGCGGCTCCACCTATTATAATATACCGGCACTGGAGCCAGGACCGCACAAACTGAAATTCCGTGCGTGGGATATCCTTAACAACTCCGCTACGACAGAACTGGCGTTTACCGTATTGAAGGGATTGGAGCCCGACTTCAGTGTGGCGCTGACGAATAACCCGGCTAAGGAGAATACTACCTTCATCATCAACCACGACCGTACTGGCAGTGATATGGAGGTGGAGATAGAGGTGTTCGATATGAGTGGTCGCCGTCTGTGGCTGCATCGTGAGACAGGCGTTTCTACCTCAAGTGCCTATACCGTAGGCTGGAATCTGACTCTCGACAACGGTCAACGACTGCAGACGGGTGTTTACCTCTATCGGGTGCGCATTAGCAGCGACGGCAGCAAGAAGGTATCGAAGTCCAAGAAACTGATTGTTGTGGGTGGTTAAAATCAATTGAAAGACAATAATTAACAAGATATTGAGTTATTAATAACGTATGAAAAGAAGATATTACATAGGAACACTTCTCTTGCTCTTCTGTGCCCTCACCATGTCAGCACAGGATAAGAAAGACATGTTCAATCCCATCTATACGTCTGTTACCTCACAGATGATAGCACCTGATGCAAGGGCTGCTGGTATGGGTGACGTAGGTGCCGCTACCGATCCGGATGTTAACTCGCAGTATTGGAACCCGGCAAAGTATCCGTTTACCATCAGTAGGGCAGGGGTGTCGCTCAACTACACACCGTGGCTCCGACAGATCGTCAATGATATCGACCTGGCTTATCTGGCAGGTTATTATCGTATTGGCGACTATAGTGCGGTGTCTGGTTCCTTGCGTTATTTCTCACTCGGTGAGGTGCTGACCGACTATTCGGCTGATGCGATGACGATCAATCCGTATGAGATGTCGTTAGATGTGGCGTACTCACTGATGCTCAGCGAGAAGTTCTCTATCGGTGCTGCTCTGCGCTGGATTTATTCTGATTTGACATACGACTATACCGACGATACATCCCCCGGTAGTGCTTTTGCCGCCGACCTCTCGTGCTACTACAACAACTATATCATGTTGGGTAGCAGGGAGTGCCAACTCGGACTGGGTATGAACATCAGTAATATCGGTAGTAAGATCAATTTCGGTGGTGACGATCACAGTGAGTTTATCCCGACTAACCTGCGTGTGGGTGCTTCTCTGATGGTGCCCATCGATGAGTATAACCGTTTCTCTATCAGTGCGGATGCTAACAAACTGTTGGTGCCTACTTACCCGATGGATGAGAATGGTGAATACTCTGAGGCTTATGCCGAGGATCATTATTATAATATCAGTTCAATAGCCGGTATCTTCAAGAGTTTCTCTGATGCCCCGGGTGGCGCTAAAGAGGAGTTGCAGGAGATCAACTACAGCGTGGGTGCAGAATATGTCTATCACGATCAGTTCTCTCTGCGTGCCGGATATCATCATGAGAGTGAGAACAAGGGTAACCTGAAATACTTCACCTTAGGTGCCGGCTTCCGCATGAACGTCTTCTCGCTGGATGTTGGTTATGTCATCGCTACGGCCAAGAGTAATCCGCTCGATCAGACGCTCCGTTTCACCCTGGCCTTCGATATGGATGGCATCAAGGACCTCTTTAATAAGAGATAACTCTCAATTTTCCATTGCCTTCGGCGATTATCGTTCGCCTCTCGGCATAGATTAAGCAAGCTTATCTCTGCTCTCGCAGCTCCGATAATTTTCCATTTTTCATTTTCCATTTTTCATTTTTCCATGTTTCGAATCGGTTTTGGATATGATGTTCACCGACTGGTGGAAGGTCGTGAACTCTGGTTGGGTGGTATCAAGATAGATCACTCATTAGGTTTGTTGGGGCACAGCGATGCCGATGTGCTTATCCATGCGATCTGCGACGCACTTTTAGGCGCCGCCAACATGCGCGATATCGGTTATCATTTCCCTGATACTTCCGCCGACACGCTGAATATGGATAGTAAGATCATCCTGAAGAAAACCATCGAACTGATTCAATCCAAAGGTTACTCTTTTGGTAACCTCGATGCAACGGTATGCGCAGAGCGTCCGAAAATCAATCCCCACGTACCTGCCATCAAACAATGTCTCGCGGAGATTATCGGCACCGACGAGGATAATATCTCCATCAAAGCCACTACTACCGAGCGCCTCGGCTTCACCGGTCGTGAAGAGGGCATCAGCGCCTATGCTGTAGTATTGATTAATTCGTAACTTTTTCTAAACCACAACCCCCTCATTGCGAGCTTGCCCTGTAATCTCATTAAGGGAATTAGTATCAGCTCTTTTTCCATATAATGTTGCGATAGCGAGAAGGTTAGCAATAAAATGCGATGACTGAGTACGGCGCCGTAGGCGGTGCGAGGACCTGTTTGAGCGAAGCGAGTCCCGTAGCACAGTAGGAAGAATCGGCATTTTATCTAACCTGAAGCGTGCAACGAGTTCTCTCTTGTATCTTCTCTCTGACGGTTCAGAGAGAAGATAATTAATGCTGTTATCGCACACAATTGTTGATTTAGGTCAAGAAAAGGGTATTTTTATCGAATAATCATACTATAAATATTGCGACATCCGCAAAATCGTTATACCTTTGCATCGTCAAAAGGTTAATAGATTGTTTAGGTTAGTAATATTAGTTTTAGGTTTTTAGTTATTAATTAAGGTAAATTTTCATGATTGTTGAAGGATGACAATGGTTACCGTGAGGCTGCCATTCATTTCGAAAAGGATTTTTAGTTAAACATAGTTTTACGCTGCTGCTCGCTGAGAGTTGTAGCGTATTTTTTTATGCTGTTTGGACAACTTTTACACCCTTTCTTCCCTTATGTCCAACATTCAAATACTTGTCCTTTCTATTCTTAAAGGAATTCAGCAAAAATCATTGTCACCTCCGTAATCCATACTATTTTTGCAATAGAAACAGCAATACTACTAGATTTTCTATTTTCATTAGACATTTGTTTTAGGTTAAGTTAAGGTTATAATTAGGTTTTTTTCATAAGTTGCAAGACATAGATTCATAGATTTCTCTCTCAAAGGGCTGGATGGCGATCCGGCCCGTTTTTTGTTAATATGATAATTATGATCGGAGCATATTGAAATAGTGATAAGCCTCTGTAATGTGACGCCATAACATTAAATGTTCTTTCATGTTCCCCGCTCCCAGAGCCTGCGGTGAGATTCTCCTTTGAGTTCCCCTCCCTGCACCTACGGGGAACCAGCGGTCACTCATAGCGAAGCGGAGAGAAAAAGCCAATGGGGTTAGGGGTAGGGTTATTTAATTCTCATCATCTTGGAGGCGACAAGATTCAAACTATGTCATAATATGAAAAATAATCTTAGCAAAGACGATAGAAAAGCAATCCTAAAGGGTAGTCATATATAATTATTGTTTATCTTTGCAGTATTAACAAAATTATAATACTATGGCAAATAAGAATCATATCATTGTAAAGAATGTGTCTATTCGAACGATTATCAAAGAAGGTTTTGACTATATCTGTATTACGGATATAGCACGTCTGAAAAATGCTGAAGAGCCAAAGGATGTTATTAAGAATTGGATGAGGCAAAAAAACACACTTGAGTATTTAGGTCTGTGGGAGAAACTGAATAACCCGATTTTTAAAGGGGTCGAATTCGACCCCTTATTATCAGAGGCTGGAAGTAACTCATTTACGATGAGTCCAAGTAGATGGATCCAGTTAACCTCTGCCATTGGTATTATAACAAAAAGTGGAGCAGGTGGCGGAACCTATGCACAACGCGACATTGCCTTTAAATTTACTAATTGGGTTTCCGTGGAGTTTGAGCTCTATCTTATCAAAGAATATCAGCGACTGAAATCAGAAGAACAGAAACAATTAGGCTGGAGTGCCAAAAGGGAGTTATCGAAGATCAACTACCGTATCCATACCGATGCCATCAAGAGCA
>CADBSW010000164.1 GCA_902797505.1 uncultured Prevotellaceae bacterium
CAGCTCTTCGTACTGGTCTGCGGGACTCGCTTCGCTCAAACAAGTCCTCGACCCGCCTACGGCGCCGTACTCAGTCGCTGTATCTGTTGCCTTCCCTCTCGCTATCGCAACCATTTAAGGTCGATTGTACTTGGTCAAAGGACAAAAGTCAAAGGCTCCCTTCCCTTTAGGGAAAGGCTACGGGTAGGCGAACGTAGTTCGGGAATGGGGTCGGGGGTAGGTTTTAAATCTTATGCCGCCCCTATGATGGGGCGAGCATACCATAGTGTAAGAGCGACGAGTAGGTTTTGAGCCCCTTGTTAGGGGCGGCTATAAAGCAGGGTAGTGTTGTTGGAACAACAACCTGTTATCGTTATCGTTAACGTTGTAAGGAGGGGTTGGGGTAGTTGAGAAACAATATCTTATAAAAACAGAGATTTTTTTAATTGATAAAAACAAGAGAAATATGGAATCACTTAGCATAAGAGTGCTGTTAGGACTATTATTGATCGTCATACCACTATACCTGTTTTATGCTATCGGCATGAAACGGCTGAACACGTTTGTTGTGAGTGTGGTGCGCATGGGCATCCAGTTGGCGGTGGCGGGGATGTATATGTACTGGTTGTTTGACGTGAACAACCCGTGGCTCAACCTGTTGTGGTTGCTCCTGATGTGCGGCGTGACGACCGGCATGGTGGTACAACAGGCACGACTGAGTTATAAGAACGCTTTCCTGCCGTTGTATGTCAGTATCTTAGTGGCTGCCCTGCTCATCTCCCTGTATATCGTCCGACTGGTGATGAACGTTGAGCAGGTGTTCACCGCCCGGTGGTTCATCCCCGTGAACGTGCTCTTCCTGTCGTTGTCGGCAGAGACGCTCGGCAGGGTGCTGCGCGAGTATTACATCGGACTGATCCGCTTCCGTGAACATTATTATTACAAGGTGGGCAACGGCGCCTCGTGGATACAGGCGGTTTCTCCGATCCTCAGAAGGGCTTTAGACCGCGGTTATCTGCGGGTGTCACAGCGTTTGTCGCTCTGCGGACTGGTGGTCTTCCCGGGGGTGTTCATCGGACTGTTGATGATGGATGCTAATCCCTGGTATGCCGTGGTAGTGACAGCCGTGCTGCTCGTGGCCACCCTTGCCTTCCAGGTGCTGGCTATCGTGCTGTCGGTATTCCTTACCCAGCGCATCGTGACCACCCTGCGCGGACAGATCACGGATATCATCATCGACAAGCACCTGCTGCGTCCCTAATTTGATTTGTATCAAGTTTTTTTCACTTTTTTGTTCAAATGTCCTTCTTTTTAAAACAAAAAGAAGATAATTGTTGTACTTTTGCAACGAATTAAAAGTGTAAAAGGATAATGTAACTACAATGGGTAGTTAGGTAAAAAGATTGTTTATGATGAAAAAATTAGTAAAAAGTATGCTGAAAGCTGTCAAGGACAGTTGGTCAGAGGTAAATGAAATGATGTATGGTAATTATTCAGAGAGAGTGAAGCTTTAAGAGATTATCAGGATGAAAGAATTTTGGGAGCGTGTTAGTTATAGATTTCTGAATAACTGGTTGTTGTACGACAGTTTTGCGAATATTGATGTGAAGGATTTGGAAGAGCAGCATCGGAAACATGCCAGTAATAAGAAATCGTAAGGTAGAAAAGATTGTTACTTGATAAATGTAGATTGACGGACGGATTTTTCCGCCCGTTTTTTTGTGTTTTCCGCAAATATATTTATTTTTGCACGATAAATAACTGTTATGAAAAGATTTTTCTTCAATCAACTGATGCTCGCAGGCGTGGTGAGTCTGTGTGTGGCATGTGGCGGTAAGACAGCCCCTGCGGAGGGCATGCCGCAAGACAGCGCCGACCAGGAGTCGGTGGAGGGCTTCTATTCTTCAACGGGTAGTCAGGAGGCGGATGCAGCCGGTAAGCAGCAGCGCATGGCGAAGATGCCCATTGAGCAGCCGGCACCCATGAAGGGCGTCTCCGAGCAGATCCTGAGGCGCAAGGCCTATATCACCAGTTATAATAAGGATACGAAGATACCCAACTGGGTGGCGTGGCACCTTACCAGCGGTCATACGCGTGGTAACCTGCAGCGGCACGAGAATATGTTCCATGAGGATATGGACGTGAAGACGGGGCGTGTCACCGATGCCGACTATTACAATTCGGGTTACGACCGCGGTCATATGTGTCCGGCAGGCGATAACAAGTGGGATCGGCAGGCGATGAACGAGACCTTCCTCTTCACCAATATCTGTCCGCAGATACATGCCATGAACGAAGGACCGTGGAATGATCTGGAGATGGCCTGCAGGCGATGGGCGCAGAAATACGGCGATATCTATATCGTATGCGGACCGCTGTTGAGCGACGGCAACCACCGTACGATCGGCAAGAACAGGGTGGTGGTGCCCGAGCGCTTCTTCAAGGTGATCCTCTGTCTGCAAGACAAGCCCAAGGCCATCGGCTTTATCTACGACAACAACTCACACAACAGTCATAAGATGTTCTCGCACGCCACCAACGTGGATGAGATAGAGCGACTCACCGGCATCGACTTCTTCCCTGCCGTGGATGACAAGATCGAGAATGTGGTGGAAGCCGAGCGTGGCTATTTCTAAATCCAAAAAATTATTAAATAATTGACTGGATGAAGATAAGATAACAGAAAAAATGTTATCTTTGCATATTCTAAATTGCTGAAAAGCGTGAAAATACAAGATGTGGTCGTTGCCCTTGAACGTTTCGCGCCTCTGCCCCTACAGGAAGGTTTTGACAATGCCGGTCTGCAGGTAGGACTGACAGAGACGGAGGTATCAGGGGCATTATTGTGTCTGGACGTTACCGAGAGCGTCGTAGAAGAGGCTGTATCCCTTGGGTGCAACCTCATAGTAAGTCATCATCCTCTGCTCTTCCATCCCCTCAGGCAGATTGCCGACAAGAACGATGTGCAGCGGATGGTGCGCAAGGCGATACGCCATGATATCACCATCCTCTCCATGCATACCAATATGGATAATGCCAAGGGAGGGGTGAACTTCAAGATCTCCGAGAAAATGGGGTTAGACAACTGCCAGCTGTTCTGCGAGAAGCAGGTGGGTGACATCCAGGGCGGCAGTGGGGTAGTGGGCGAGTTTTGTGAACCGCTCACCGCCATGCATTTTGTGGAGCACCTGAAGACGGTCTTCGAGGTGAAGTGCGTGATGGCTAACCAACTGTTGGAGCGCCCGATCAGGAGGGTGGCTATCTGCGGTGGTGCCGGTTCGTTCCTCTTGCCAGAGGCCATCGCCATAGGGGCCGATGCCTTCGTGACGGGAGAGATGCACTATCATGAGTATTTCGCCCATGAGCAGGAGATACAGATTGCCGTGATCGGTCATTACCAGAGTGAGCAATACACCGCCGAGCTCTTCCAGGAGATTATCCGTGAGGCCTGTCCCGGGCTCAAGACCTGCATCACCCGTATCAATACCAACCCGATACAGTATTTCTGATTATCATTACATTATTAATATCAATACAAATTATGGCAAAGAAAGATCCTACAGATTTGACAGTAGAAGAGAAATTGAAAACCCTCTATCAGTTGCAGTTAACCCTTTCGGCTATCGATGAGAAGAGAGCGCTCAGGGGTGAGTTGCCACTCGAGGTGCAAGACCTGGAAGACGAGGTTGCCGGTCTTTTCACCCGTAAGGAGAAGATTGAGGCAGAAATAGAGGATTTCCGTCAGGCAATCCAGCAGCGCAAGGCTGATATCAAAGAGGCCGAGGCTAGTGTGGAGCGCTATAAGAAGCAGCTCGACGAGGTGCGCAACAACCGTGAGTACGACACACTGAGCAAGGAGATCGAGTTTCAGGGACTGGAGATTGAGCTCTGCAACAAGAAGATCCGTGAGGCCAACGCCCGTGTAGAGGAGCGCACAGCCGACCTGGCAGATACCGAGGCGCTGATCGCCGACCGTCAGCAGGCCCTCGTGGAGAAGAAGAATGAGTTGGACGAGATTATGGACGAGACACGTGTGGAGGAAGAGAACCTGCGTGAGCGTTCTAAGGAGTTGGAGATGAAGATCGAACCACGTCTGCTCACCAGTTTTAAGCGTATCCGTAGGAATGCGCACAACGGACTGGGTGTTGTCTATGTGCAGCGTGATGCCTGCGGTGGTTGCTTCAACAAGATCCCGCCACAGCGCCAGTTGGATATCAAGATGCACAAGAAGATCATCGTCTGTGAGTATTGCGGACGAATCATGATCGACCCGGAGCTTGCCGGTGTCAAGACAGATACCGTCGTGGAGGAGAAGCCGAAGCGTAAGCGTTCTATCCGCCGTAAGAAGGAGGAGGAGACGGAAGATTAAGGAGCCTTTCCCCTGTCCCTTTGATCTGTCGCCCCGATGGGGCTAATATTGGGGGTTATCCCCCACGGGGGTTGACACCCCCGCCTATACTCTGACGCCCTACGGGCTGAAAGCAATAAGGATAAGCCTTCGAAGTTTAACGTATTCTTAGAAATTATATTAAAAACAATATTTATGAGTCAGACAAACAAAACAAACAGTAGTATCATCGCTATTGTAACGATGTTCTTTCTCTATGCGATGATTTCGTTCGTTACCAACCTGGGTGCTCCTATCGGTGTGATCTGGAAGAACCAGCCTGAGATCGGCGGTTCTAACGTGCTCGGTATCATGGGTAACTTCATGAACTTCTTCGCATACCTCTTCATGGTTATTCCTGCCGGTAAGATGCTTACCAAGATCGGTTACAAGAAATCAGCACTGACAGGTATTGCCGTGGGTTTCATTGGTGTGCTCATCCAGTACCTCTCTGGTTTCTCTGGTGGTATTCCCGGATTCTGCATCTATCTGTTGGGTGCCTTCATATCAGGATTCTCTGTATGTATTCTGAATACCGTGGTGAACCCGATGCTCAACCTGCTCGGTGGCGGTGGAAACCGTGGTAATCAGTTGAATATGATCGGTGGAACACTGAACTCGCTGTCGGGTACCATGACGCCGATGCTCGTAGGTGCCTTGATCGGAACAGTTACCGCAGAGACACAGATGGCTGACGTGAACCTCGTGATGTTCATCGCCATGGCTGTGTTTGCAGCTGCTTTTGTGATCCTCTCGTTCATCCCTATCAAGGATCCAGAAGCTGCACGCGTAACAGCAGAGACCAAGTTCGAGCACTCACCCTGGTCGTTCCGTCATCTGAAGTTAGGTGTTATCGCCATCTTCGTATATGTAGGTGTTGAGGTAGGTATCCCCGGTGGTCTGAACTTCTTCCTGTCAGACTCAGAGAAGGGTGCCGGTAGCATGTTTGCCGATGCAGCCACCATTGGTGGTGCTGTCGCTGCCATGTATTGGCTGCTGATGCTGGTAGGCCGTCTGTGCTCCAGTGTGATTGCTGCCAAGGTGTCTGCCCGTCAGTTGATGTTGGTGACAACAGCTGTGGGTATGATCCTGATCATTGCAGCCATGCTCACTCCGAAGGAGGTGACCGTCAGCATGCCATTGTTCAGGATTATGGAAGGCTCTTTCACCACGGTGGTTGTTCCTATGAGTGCCCTCTTGCTGGTGCTCTGCGGACTCTGCACCTCTGTGATGTGGACCAGTATCTTCAACCTGGCTACTGAGGGATTGGGTAAGTATACCGCTCAGGCTTCCGGTATCTTCATGATGATGGTTGTTGGTGGCGGTGTGCTGCCAGTCATCCAGAACTTCTTTGCAGACATTATGGGTTATATGCCGAGTTATTTCGTTTATCTGCTCGCCATGGCCTATATGTTCTACTATGCGCTCTTCGGCAGTAAGAATGTCAACGAGGATATTCCGGTGTAATTGAGAATTGAAAATGAAAAATGGGGGTGTGTCAAGAATTCTAATTACTATGGGACGAACGATGATACATCTCCATTTTTCTTCTTTTATTCTTCACTCTTCACTCTTCACTTTTAACTTAATATTATGGGCTTCATAGAAAACAACCTCTCAACAAACGAGAGAATCATTTACAAAGGACGACTGCACTGGTTTGCCTTCATGGGCGGCATCAGTCTGCTCTTCGTCATCTGGTTAGTGGCTGTGGGCATCTGTCTGTATAATAATATAGAATGGTGGATCCCGACACTGATCACGGCGCTTGTTCTCATCTGTGGCTATATCTATATCTCATTGGTGATGAAGAATACGGAGTATTACATCACCAACCGTCGGTTGATCGTCAAGAAAGGAATCCTTGAGCGTCAGACCACCGAGCTGCGCCTGAGTAAGTGTGAGGGTGTGATGGTAGAGCAGTCGATGCTGGGGCGACTCTTCAACTACGGAACGATCTCTATCACTACCGGTGAGGTAGTGAACAACTATGAGTTCCTGGCCCGTCCGGTCAAGTTCCGCACCATGATCAACGAGGTGCTCGACATGAATCAGGACGAGGCAGACAAGGCTTAGGCTGTCTGTTTATATACCCATACAAACTATATTATTTTACATTACATGCAAAAAGTATTTGCGTATCTACTCATACTGACGACGATCATGACATCTTGTTCGGAGAGCAAGGTGAAATATCGTATCGGGGTGTCACAGTGTTCTCAGGATATCTGGCGCGACAAACTGAACGATGAACTGAAGATGAGTACATACCTATATGATAACGTTAACCTGGAACTGGTCTCTGCCGATGATAATGACCAACTCCAGGTGGAGCAGATCAACCAGTTCGTGAAAGAGAAAGTGGATCTGCTGATCGTTGCCCCTAATCAGATGGCTACCGTTACACCGGCTATCGACAGGGCTTATGATATGGGTATCCCGGTGATCGTCTTTGACAGGAAGACATCCTCTAAAAAATTCACAGCTTATATCGGGGCGGATAACTTCGAGATGGGTAAACTCATGGGAGAGTATATCGCCACCCAACTGAATGGCAAAGGTCGTGTGCTGGAGATTCAGGGCCTGGAGGGTTCTTCCCCGGCACAGGAGCGACATAACGGTTTTGTAGAAGCGCTCAGTCATTATCCTGGTATTACCCTCGTGGCTTCCCTGCAAGGCGACTGGACCGAGGAGAGTGCCGTCAAGGCGGTGAAGGAATACAAAGGTGATTTGAGTAATATCGATTTCGTGTTCGGACAGAATGACCGAATGGCAGTAGGTGCCCGTAAAGCGCTGAATGACGCACATACGCAGTATTGCGGAATTGATGCGTTGCCAGGCAAGGACAATGGTATCGACTATGTTCAGAGAGGAATCCTTGAGGCCAGTTATATCTACCCCACAAGAGGTGATCTGGTGATGCAGTTGGCGATGGATATCCTGGAACACCGTCCTTATGAGAAAGAAAACAAGATGAAGGCCGCCATCGTGAACAGTGGCAATGCCGTGGTCACCATGATGCAGGCCGAGGAGATGAGTCAACAGCGTGAGCGACTGGATGAACTGCATAATAAGATCGACTGGTACTTCACCAAATACCGTCATCAGCAGGTGTATATGGTGCTGATGGGTATCATCATCCTGATGATTATCGGTGGTGCCCTGTACTTCTTCATAATGATGCAGCGCAGGCATCAACTGGAAAGAGAGGCTTATGCCTTGGTGGTGGGCAGTCAGACAGATATCCCCTCACCTGTCGTAACAGAGGAGAAAAACACTGAGGTGAAGAGATCGGATGCCGAAGAGTCTTCTTCCCCACACACCATCGTAGAGGTGACACCCGAAGAGCAGAGACGCATTGCTGCAGAAGATAGTCAGGATACTCTTTTCTTGGAGGTACTTCGAAAACGTGTACAGGAGCATATGACCAACAGTGACTTCGGTGTAGAGTCATTGGCTAATGAGATGGGACTGAGCAGGGTACAACTCTACAGAAAGGTGAAGATGCTGACAGGACATTCGCCTGTTGATATTATTCGTCTTAGCAGACTTAACAAGGCAAAGGCATTACTGGCAACATCCGGGAAAACAGTATCGGAGATAGCTTATGAAGTAGGCTTCTCGGCCCCCTCGTATTTCACAAAATGCTTCAAGGATGAGTTCGGAATTAGTCCTTCCGACCTTGAGCGTAAGTAACACCTCTTCTTGAAATTTTCGTTCATCCCCTTTATAATTTGATTTGTAACAATTTTAAGAGGGGATGAACGTATTTCTTATGTTTCATGATACAATGGTTTGTACTTTTGCGGCAAATCAATCAAATACAAACCAATTTATTGTAATATGAAATAAACAAGAAGATTTCTTCTGAGTATGGCACTCATCTTTGCGAGTACGTTGCTGTACGCGCAAACGGAAATCTCTGGAACTGTCGTTGATGAGACCGGTGAAGGTGTCATCGGCGCTACGGTGATGGAGAAAGGTACCTCTAATGGTACGGTAACCGACTTCGATGGTAACTTCAAGTTAAAGGTCGAGGCCGGAAAGATATTGGTTTTTACCTATATCGGTTATGAGAAGCAGGAACTTCCTGCTCAAAATGGTATGAAGGTTACGATGAAGGACAATGTCGCAGAACTACAAGAGGTGGTGGTGACCGGTTATTATAACATTAGATTTTCTTTTCAGGTAGTTGGTTTTTGGTAGAAGATTGTTTCTCAGGATAACATTTGATAAACAAATGATACATTGAATGAAAATTCTTAGTAAATGTAACAATAATGATAGAGCATTCAGGATAATTATTGTATATTTGCCGTAGAATTCAAAAGACAACTATGTTTATATGAAACTTAAAACATTATTATTAACTCTATTCCTCACCATGTGCTGCAGTATAAATGCACAGACAACAAAGGTGGAATTCCTAAGTGATAATCATGCACTGCTCCGTGTGAATCCTACGCAACGGTATCTTCTCCTTCCTGTTCAGGAGAAAGAAGAGATGGCAAACATTCGTGTAGTGGCAAACAATGAGATGCTTCAATCAATGAATGTGCGCCTGGCTGTTGATAAGGTAGATTATTTCGTACCACTGGATCTTCAGGGTGTCAAAGCTAAAGAGGTGCTCTTGGATATCACTTTCCATGGTGACCGTCGCACTACCGGTCCGGTAAAAGACTTCGCAAGTTGGCGTGAGATAAGACTTAGTGCTTCTTTCGATGCTTCCAATCGTGAGCGTTTCCGTCCGGCCTATCATCATACTCCTGTCTATGGATGGATGAATGATCCTAACGGTATGTTCTATAAGGATGGCGTATGGCACCTCTATTATCAGTGGAACCCATACGGATCTCAGTGGGAGAATATGACATGGGGACATTCCACCAGTAAGGATCTTATTCATTGGGAGGCTCAGCCAACAGCTATCGTGCCCGATGCTTTAGGAACCATCTTCAGTGGATCATGTGTGGTAGATAATAATAAGGTGGTGGCTTACTATACCTCTGCCGGTCAGCATCAGACTCAGTCTATGGCCTTTTCTGAGGATAACGGTATGACATTCAAAAAATATGAGGGTAACCCTGTGTTGACAAGTGATGTACCTGATTTCCGTGATCCTAAGGCCTTCTGGAATGAGGAGATCAAGGCTTGGAATCTTATCTTGGCAGCCGGACAGGAGATGCGTATCTACTCTTCCAAGGATCTGAAACAGTGGAAATACGAGAGTTCTTTCGGAAAGGAATACGGCAACCACGGTGGTGTGTGGGAGTGCCCTGACCTGTTTAAACTTGATAACAAGTGGGTGCTGTTGTGTAATATCAACCCTGGTGGTCCTTTCGGTGGCTCGGCTACCCAGTATTTCGTAGGCGATTTCGATGGACGTAAGTTCACTTGTGAGTCAATGCCAAAGGTAACGAAATGGCTGGATTATGGAAAAGATCATTATGCTACCGTCTCTTTCTATAATGCTCCGGAGAACCGTCGGGTGGTCTTGGCCTGGATGTCCAACTGGCAGTATGCTAATCAAGTGCCTACCAAGCAGTTCCGTTCCGCTAACTCTATCCCTCGTGATTTAGGCGTATTCTCTTATGGTGAGGAGACCTACGTGAGTGTCGTTCCTTCTAAGGAGATGCTGAATGTACGTGGTAATAAGATCAAGAAGCCGACAGAGACTTGTGAGATCGTCGTTGATCTGAAAGGCAATTCAGAGATTGTACTTTCTAATACCAAGGGTGAACAGGTAGTGATGACCTACGACGGTCAGAAGCAGACCTTTACCATGGACCGCAAGAAGAGTGGTGATATAGCTTTTAGTGAGGCTTTCCCGGTAGAGACCGTCGCTCCTACTTATGGCACTGTCAAACAACTGCGTATCTTTATCGACCGTTGCTCTATCGAGGCATTTGATACGGATGGTAAGATGGCTATGACCAACCTCGTATTCCCCTCAGAGCCTTATAATACTATCAAGGTAAAGGGCGGTAAGGCAACTATTTATCAAGTAAACTATTAAAATCAATTATTATGTCAAAGACCAATAAATCCATTTATCTGGTTCCCGTAATGCTCTGCTTCTTCTGCATGGGCTTCGTGGATCTCGTTGGTATTGCTTCCAACTATGTTAAGGAAGACCTCGGACTGAGTGACTCCGTTGCAAACATTTTCCCATCGTTGGTATTCTTCTGGTTCCTGATCTTCAGTGTTCCCACTGGTATGCTGATGAACAAGATCGGTCGTAAGAACACCGTGCTGTTATCATTGGTGGTTACTATCCTGTCATTGTTCATTCCGCTCTTTGGCAACAGTTTTGCAGTGATGCTCATTGCCTTCTCAATGCTCGGTATCGGTAATGCTCTGATGCAGACCAGTATCAATCCCTTGGCTATGCTGATTATCGGTGACAAGAATCTGGCATCTACACTTACCTTCGGACAGTTTGTCAAGGCTATTGCCTCATTCCTGGCTCCTTACCTTGCTATGTGGGGTGCTACTCAGGCAATACCTTCGTTCGGACTTAACTGGCGCGTGCTGTTCCTGATCTACTTTGTGATGGGCCTGATTTCTGCAGCTTTGCTTTGGGCTACTCCTATCTATGAGGAACTGTCAAAAGAGAAATCCTCATCGTTTGCCGACTGTCTGCGTCTGTTGGGAAAACCAATCGTACTGCTCTCATTCTTGGCCATTATGTGTCATGTGGGTATTGATGTGGGTACGAATACTACTGCTCCGAAACTGTTGATGGAAAGAGTGGGTATGACACTCAATGAGGCAGCCTTTGCTACATCTCTCTATTTTATCTTCCGTACGATCGGTTCTCTGACAGGATCTTTCTTTCTGCGTATTCTTAAGACACGCTGGTTCTTCATTATCTCTGTCGTCTTGATGGCAGCTGCCATGCTGTTGATGTTCGTGGGAGATACCAAGACTTTATTATATATAGGTATCGCATTGGTAGGATATGGTAACAGTAATATCTTCTCGATGGCATTCTCAGAGGCCTTACTCTCTGTGCCCGACAAGCAAAACGAGGTGTCTGGTCTGATGATCATGGGTCTCTTCGGTGGAACAGTATTCCCCTTGCTGATGGGTTTTGCCAGCGATGCTGTCGGTCAGGCAGGTGCTGTGGCTATCATGGCTATCGGCGTGATCTATCTCTTTACCTATATTCCGAGAGTAAAACATTAATTCATGAATAAAAACCTAAATAATATGAACAATCAGAAACGTTATGTAGTAGGATTGGGTGAAGTGCTGTGGGATGTGCTTCCTGAAGGAAAAAAACTGGGTGGTGCCCCTTCCAACTTCGCATATCATGCCGGACAGTTCCTCGGCATGGATAATACCATCGCCGTGAGTGCCCTGGGAGAGGATAAGTTAGGTGAGGAAACCATCAAGGCACTGGAAGAACATCAGTTGAATTGTCTGCTTCCCCGTGTACCTTATCCTACAGGTACCGTACAGGTGCAGTTGGATGAGCAGGGTATCCCTACTTATGATATCAAGGAGAATGTGGCTTGGGATAATATCCCCTTCACCAAAGAGATAGAAGATGTGGCCTCTTCTTGTCGTGCGGTATGCTTCGGTTCGTTGGCACAGCGTAATGTGGTAAGCCGTGAGACCATCCACCGTTTCCTTGACCTCACACCAAAAGACTGTATGAAGATCTTTGATATCAACCTGCGTCAGAATTTCTATAACAAAGAAATTATCAAGGAGTCATTGCAGCGTTGTAATGTGCTGAAGATCAATGATGAGGAATTGGTACTTATCGGTAGGATGTTCGGCTATCCCGGTTTGGATATCGAGAATAAGTGTTGGTTGATCCTTGGTAAATATAACCTCGATATGCTGGTGCTTACCTGTGGCACAAACGGTTCGTATGTGTTTACTCCCGGACAGATGTCATTCCAGGAGACACCGAAGGTGGAGGTGGCTGATACAGTAGGAGCAGGTGATTCTTTCACAGGATCATTCTGTGCTGCTATCCTGAGTGGTAAACCAGTTACTGAAGCCCACAAACTGGCTGTAGAGGTATCTGCTTACGTCTGCACACAGAATGGCGCTATGCCCACATTACCAGAGACGTTTAAGGGATAATAAGTATATCATGTTCAGATGATTAGAGCTCGGTGGATAACTGCCGAGCTCTTTTTTTAGCAAAAGCGGATTATTTTTGGCTGGTAATATTATTTTTAGTATCTTTGCGGTGGGTAAGGTCTTTAAAGTCTTTAAGGTCCTTAAAGTCCTTAAAGTCCTTAAGGTCCTTAGAGAGATTAAGGATTGCGAGTGATACAATTATTGTCTAATAAAATGAAATACGCCAATGACTGAGAAATTAATCCGCCACAATGGCAATTATCGTAAACTGCTGTCATATCAGAAGGCAGAAGTGATTTATGAGATGACCTATTACTTTTGCCATCATTTTTTACAGCGTGGCGATCGCACAATAGATCAAATGATTCAGGCTGCCCGATCAGGCAAACAGAATATTATAGAAGGGTGTGCAGCCTCTTCCACTTCTGCAAAGACAGAGATAAAACTGGTTAATGTCGCAAAAGCAAGTTTACAAGAGCTGTTGGAGGATTATATTGATTATCTTCGAACACGCGGTTTTCGCCAATGGGAAGAAAATTCCACAGAATGGATAGCCATGCGCCGTTTAGGAAGAGAGCACAACGATTCTTCATTCTTTATGAGGCTTTGCGAGACTCGTCCGGCAGCGACCATTGCGAATATGGCAATCATCTTGATTTATCAGGCTGACTATTTGTTGTTTAAACAATTAGAAAGATTAGAGAGTATGTTCATAGAAAATGGGGGATTCTCTGAAAAAATGATGAAGGCCCGAAAGAAGCGGAGAGGGAGATAAAAGGTGAAGGATGATAGCGGTTAAAGCTTAGTGAGGGCTTTAGGGCTTTTTAGGGTCTTTAAAGTCCTTAAAGTCCTTAAGGTCCTTAAGGTCCTTTTTGACAAAGTCAAAAATAATAATGGATTTTCGCATGATAATAGTTTTTATTTTGTATATTTGCAAAATAGAGGTCTGGCGTATTATTATATACTACAGCCAATGATGTAAAGTAGATGTCTGTGATGTTAACTGACGATTATGAGGAAACCTCTCGTCGTAATGGTGATTATTTCTACGATAATAACAATAATTGCAGCAATCATGATGATGAATACGAATGATGTTCAGCATGATAAGCCATTGGTACGCCCTGCCACGCAGGCGGGCCGCTTTTATGATGCGAATCCGGAAACGTTGAGACAAGAGATTGATAGTCTGTTGGCATTGCATGCCAACGACCGTAGTTATGACGAGGTAGCCGCCCTCATCGTTCCCCATGCTGGGTATTACTACTCGGGCAATGTGGCAGCAGCGGCGTATGCTACACTACGTCCGGAAAAGTCTTATCGACGCATCTTCTTGTTAGGACCCAGTCACCATACTTGGGTGGATGGGGCATCGGTAAACAAGGTGGCCGACTACTATTCCACTCCTTTAGGCACGGTGAAGGTGGATCAAGAGACAGTCATGGAGTTGTTGGCAGCCGACAGCGTCTTTACATACAGTGCTGAGGCTCATGCCAACGAGCATTGTCTCGAGGTACAACTGCCGTTCCTGCAGCAGCGCCTCGGGGATGTGCCCCCGATCGTCCCTATCATTGTCTCTACCAATGAACTCACTAAGTTGAAGAGAATAGCCCAGGTGCTGAAACCTTATTTCAATGAGGATAACTTGTTTATCATCAGCAGCGACTTCTCTCATTATCCTTCGTATGATGATGCTTGTAAAGTGGATGCTGAAACAGGTAAAGCCATTGAGAGCGGTGATGTGTATCGGTTTATTGAGACGATAGAGGGGAATGCGCGCAAGGGCATCAACCGCTTAGCGACAAGTGCTTGCGGGGAGTTTCCCATCATCACCCTGATGTGCATGCTCGACAACCATTACCAGGTAAGACATCTGTTGTATCAGAACTCCGGCGATATGGAGGAGAGCGATCCCAATCGGGTGGTGGGCTACCATGCCTTTGCCTTCCTGAGAGATTTTGCACAGAAAGATTCTGAGGAGTTTCGTCTTTCTGCGGATGATAAACGACAGTTGAAGGAGATTGCGCTTAACAGCATACAAAACGCCCTCAACGGAAAACCGCTTGTCGACAGTCTTTCCGTGATGAAATATTCACCGACACTCTTACGGAAATGCGGCGCTTTCGTGTCGCTCCATAAGCATGGTCATCTGCGGGGTTGTATCGGACATTTCGGTGAGGATATGCCTTTGTATAGGAGTGTTGCCGAGATGGCCAAGGCCGCAGCCTTTGAAGATCCGCGCTTTCCATCGCTGCAATGGTCGGAACTGCGTGATATAGATATAGAGATATCTGTGCTTACCCCTATGCGACGTATTTACAGTCTGGATGAATTCCAGTTGCATCGCCATGGTATCTATATCCGGAAGGGAATGCGCAGTGGCACTTATCTGCCGCAAGTGGCCGATGAGGTGAACTGGACGAAGGAGGAGTTCGTCAGTCATTGTTCTCGTGATAAAGCAGGATTAGGATGGGATGGCTGGCGCGATGCCGAACTGTATGTCTATGAGGCTATCGTCTTCTAACCTTTCGTTATGAAGGAATGCAGGTATTACCAACAGCTCGAGGGTGGGGCGGTGCAGTGTTTGCTCTGTCCGCATCACTGTCGTATAGCCAACGGGAGAACAGGCATCTGTAAGAGTCGTCGTAATATGGGCGGACGACTCTATAGTGAGGTGTATGGAAAGCCCTGTTCTTTAGCCATCGATCCGATAGAGAAAAAGCCGCTCTATCATTTTCATCCACATACGAAGTGCCTCTCGATAGCTTGTACGGGGTGCAATTTCCGGTGTTTGAATTGTCAGAATCATGAGATATCACAGGTATCGCCCGACCAGGTAGGGCATTATCCCCTCACGCCAGAACAGGTGGTTGCAATCTGTGTGGAGCATCAGTGTCCTGGCATTGCCTACACCTATACCGAACCGCTCACCTATATAGAATATGTGATGGACATTGCCCGGTTGGCTCATGAACAGGGTCTATGGAATATACTGGTTACGGCTGGGTATGTATGTGAAGAGCCCCTCAATGACTTACTCCCTTATATCGATGCTGCCAATATCGACTTGAAATCTTTCAGCGATGAGATCTACCAGCGGGTTAGTGGCGGGCATCTCTCTACAGTCCTCAACACTATCCTGGCCATGCGTGATGGCGGGGTATGGATAGAACTCACGAACTTGATTATCCCTGGTGTGAATGATGATATGCAGATGATCCGCCAGATGTGTGAGTGGATGAGCGATCATCAACTTTCCGACGTACCCCTTCACTTCAGCAGGTTCTTTCCTCAATATCGCATGAAAGACATGACACCTACACCTGTCAGCACTTTAAAACAAGCTCAGCAGATTGCCCACGAAGCAGGCATCCGCCATGTGTATTTAGGGAATGTGTAGGTAGAAGATAATAAGAGTTGATACGGCTAATATGCTTTTCATGTGGTAGTGCCTATAGTTGGCACACCAGTGCGCCATAGTAGCGCACTGGAGTGTTACTTACTAAAGTTTCCCACTTGCCATTTTACCGGCTTTCGCGAATAATCAAACATTGCAATATACTGATTGACAATCTATTAACATCTC
>CADBSW010000165.1 GCA_902797505.1 uncultured Prevotellaceae bacterium
AAAGTACTTTTAGCAGCCATCAGCCACTCATTATTTTTCTGAATATTATTATATGCGAATGCACAGGTAAAAGCAAAACGTCCTTGGAACCACACAGATTTTGTGGTATCCATGATGGAACCGTCTCTATTCAAACACGTGTAAACACCACCATGAAGACGATCCCAGCCATTCTTCAGCCAAAAAGGCATAATATTGTTCAGCAGATCATCCTTGTACCTGGCTGACCAATTTTGCAAATATTCGGTTGGATTCATCATGATATGTGTCTAAAATTTGTTACAACGTTCAAAGAAATTAATTTCTTCCAGCTCTCTCTTCAAGCCTAACTCTTCTTCATCCGTCAAATTCTGGAAAGGAACTCTGTTAGGACCAAGATCAAAGCCCATTAATTTCATGATACGTTTTCCTCCAACGATGTTTCCCCGATAGTGACAAATTACATTGATAACCGCTTGTGAGAATTCTTGCTTTTCACGAGCTGTTGCAACCATGCCCTTATCCCATGCCTGAATAATGCCCGTTAATTCACGTCCATTATAATTAGTTGTTCCACCAATGCCTCCTCTTGCACCTCCAAGGGCAAGTGATGCCAAGATTGTTTCATCTTGACCATGAAGCATATCATATTTACCATTTTTATACAGACGGCACTGATTATACTCATACAAACTTTCATAAGTGTACTTAATACCAGCAAAATTATCTATTCTGCCATCAACTGCTTTCAGCAAATCAACCATTGGTAAAAAAGCACCATTAAAAGCAGGGATATGATAATAGTAAAAAGGAAGATCTGGTGCACCACCTGCAATTGTCTCACAATACTTTACCAACTCCTCTATCCTTCCAATCTTAGGGAATGGAGGAGCCATAGCTCCAATACCCCATGCTCCAATAGATTGTGCATGCTCTGCCAAAATACGACTTTCTTTCAGGCAGCAACTGCCTACATGAACAATGACTTTAAAGCGACTGGGAGCTGCTTCGATCCACTTCTCTGCTAACCTCATTCGTTCTTCCATTGTTAACATATATCCTTCGCCAGAAGAACCATTGATAAATACACCTTTCAGTCCGTTCTGCTCAAGCATCCGGGCATAGGTCTGTATTGGCTCATAATTTACCTCTCCATCAGGATAGAAAGGAGTAAAAGGAGCATCAATTAATCCATAAATTTTTTCCATAAGTTATATTTTTAGATTATTGCATATTATCTGTTGTCGGGCGAAGGAAATAAAGTTGCAGACAAAGGGCTATAGCTACAATTATACTCAGTAGTGCAAATCCTTGACCGAGATTACCACCATCCGTCCATTTTCCTAACAACTGAGTAACAGCAGCACCTGCAAACACACCTGTCATATTCATGATGCCATAAGCAGTTGCCCTATATTTAGATGAGATAATCTGACATAGGATAGGCATATTATTTGCATCGAAGATACCATAACCGACACCGAAGAAAAGTCCTGCCCCAACTACAGCAATCAAGGTATGTCCGTATCCAAGAAGCAAGAGCGCCGGAATAGTCATACCCAATCCTATAGCACTCGTATATATTCTTCCTCTTATGTTTTTCTGAACCCATCGATCAGAAAGATAGCCACCGGCTAATACTCCTATAAAAGATGAAATGGCTATAGTGATGGTTGATATTGGACCAGCCTGTGACATGGGTATGTTCAGATTTTCAGCAAATAGAGTAGGCAACCAATTTTTTGTAGCCCAACCAGGAAGACTGGGAGCTGCAAAATAGAACAGGATAATCCAGAATGCCCATGTAGATAAAACGACACTTAAGCCTTTGAAGATTGGAACACCCTTTTTTGATTGACCATTACTAATAGTCTCAATAGAACGATTTGGATTTTCATGAAGCAAAAGCATCAAGATTAAAGAATAGACAATACCAATTATACCAAACCAATGAAATGTAGCATGCCAAGAAAACATTGCTGCTATTGTCGCTCCAAAACCTCCAATAGCCTGGCCAACATACAAACCAGTCATATGAGTACCTATTGCTAAAGATCGGGACTTACCACTATGCCAATCTGCAATAAGAGATAATGCGGAAGGGATATATAAAGCTTCACTAATACCCATAAAAGCCCTTAGCCAATACAACTGATTAAAAGAGGTGGCATAACCCATCAGGAAAGTTACGGCAGACCATACAAACAAACTTCCTACCACTAACCATTTCCTGCTTACTCGATCAGCGACAATTCCTGCAACAGGACTAACAAATCCGTAAATCCAGAGGAAAACTGCCATTAATGCTCCGAATGCCTCTGCTTTATTCAACTCTACAATATCAGCCTTCATTGCTGATTGCATAGTTGAAAGCATCTGGCGATCCATATAATTAAGAAGTGCTACTATCCACAGTAAAGCAACTGCCATCCAAGGATAATATTTTTTATTTTGCAGTCTCATATTATTAAGGTTTTTATTTATCCGCTGCAAATATAAATAAATATTTTATTAATTCCAAATATTTTAGAAATAATTTTTATTATATGTGTAAATACATATAATTATTATAATAAAGGTGCCAGTCTTAGACTTCATCTAAAACTGGCATCATAACAATATACCTTATAAATATATACAGTATTATCCCTTATAATCGCACCTTGGCAACCAGTTTTCTAATCTTTCCCTTTCCGATTAAAGGAGCATGAGCATCTTCAGGATAAACTATCGCAAATTGACCGGGCAATAAATCCACATAAGAAGTTGGAAGATCCTGATACAGAGCACTATCCGATTTACATTCATAGTCTTGCACACATGAGTATAGCGTTTTTGTATCTTTCCAGCCTAAACGTTCCCGACCTTCCAGAAGAATATGAACATCAATGTATTCACGATGCACCTCCAACTGTTGCTCATGTTCTGGTACACATTCTGGATTAATATTGTTTATAAATACATTATCGCCATCAACATCTATTCTTCCTAAATCCATATGAAGAAGATCATGGCTTAAGACATAATTAAAAAGATTTTCAAATGACGGGTGAAGGCATTTTACCCGATCTGCGTAACATAAACTTGATATAACCATAAGATAATATTATTAAATTGTGCCAAATTTAATAAATAAAATTATTTAGAAAGAAATATTTTATTAACTTTTTTATTTATGTATAAACAATTAACAATAATTCATCCGAAGATAGAAGGAAGTAAAGAATATACCTTTGGATATAAATTATGGGTTATCAAAAAACACTTCAAGATATTAATCAGATACTTTAACCTGTCCCCTTTTTTAAAGTCATAATCTTACGAAACAAATACTGCCTCTACCTAAATCGCTTAATCGACTACTAATCAAATGCTTAGACAAAAAAGTACCTCTACCTCTCCTTCTACCTTACTTCTACCTTACTTCTACCTCAGTTTTTATGTGTCCCCATTGAATTTAGTGATTACTTGGGGTAGTTATAGTACACTTTCACACCAGTAAAGATACTCTTTTCCACCAGTTATAATCACCTTTCTTACCTATAACAAGTATACTTAATAGTAATAGTGGTGTAGTATGCCATGGAATGCCTTTTTATCCTCCTCCCCCCCTTGGGGGAGTTGTAAGGGGTTCATGGGTCGGGCCCGTGTGGACCATTGGCCGGACCTATGAGTACCATTGGCCGGGCCAGTGATGCCCATACGTTTTTTATGGTCTACGGGTAGAAGGAAGGTAGAAGGAGAAGTAGAGGGATTTTATGATGTATGTTACTGTCTATGTGTTAATTACATCAAATCAGGTCGAAGGAAACATACGAATCAACTTTTCTGCTGAAAATATTCAGATCTCCTTGTTAAACTATACCACTATTTCTATTGGAGATAATCACTGTTACTGCTAGTCGTAGTCATTACTGAGGGGGTGAAGTAGTGACTACGGACACCGAAAGTAGTGATAACGGCAATTATCAATGATCCATTATCAATTATTCATTAATTTCAACACAGAGACACAGAGTAACAGAGTTTTCTTCTAATTAATTCCCTTCAGTCTCCTGAAGATGAGATAGTAGGCGGGAATCAGGAAGAGGTCGGCACATACCCACGCGACGGGATCACCCCAGCAGACGCCAAGGAAGCCGAAGGCGGGTACTAAGAAGATACTCACGCCGGCACGTGCGAACATCTCACTGACACCACTGAAGATGGCTATCTTGCTATAGCCCAAGCCCTGGATGCTATAACGAAGGATGGTAAGCGTGCCAAGTGCGGGATAGAAATAGCAGGCGATATGCAGGAACAGCGCACCATGAGAGATAATCTGCGTCTCGGAAGGATCGACAAAGAACATGATCATAGGTTCGGAGAGCATCTGGATGACGACAACCGTAAACAGGAAATACGCCATCATCATGAAAAAGGCTGAACGGATACCTGAAGAGATACGCTCCAGTTTGCGGGCACCAAGGTTCTGTCCGCAGTAGGTGGCCATGGCAACACCTAAGTTCTCGAACACCGTGGTAAACAGGTACTTGATACGCATGGAGGCGGTGAAGGCTGCCACGCAGACAGTTCCCAAAGCATTGTTGGCACTCTGCAGCATGATACTGCCGATGGCCGTGATGGAGAACTGCAGTCCCATAGGGAAGCCCTGCCACGACAGGTCACTGATCAGCGAACTGTCGATCTTACGCTCCCCTACCCTCGGTATCAGCATCGGCATCTTACGACGGATATACTCGGCACAGCCCACCACAGAGAGCAGTTGGGAGACCATCGTAGCCAGCGAGCTGCCTTCCACGCCCATGCCTACCAAAGCGATGAGCACATAGGCCAAGACGGCATTGAAGATACTCGAAAGGATCAGGATATAGAAAGGGACTGTACTGTTGCCTAATGCCCGGATAAATCCTGCCAAGAGATTATACCCCACGATGAAGGGAATGGTGAGGAAGACGATTAACAGGAAGGTGTAAGCATCGTCCATGATCTCCTCGGGGGTGCTCACCCACTTGAGAATCTGTCGGCAGTAAAGAGTAGTGATGATCGTTAAGACGACGGTGATCAACAACGAGATATACACCGCGTTGGCGGCATAGCGGCGCATCAACCGAAAGTCTTTTGCCCCAAAACTCTGCGCCACAGGGATAGCAAAACCGGCGCACGCACCGTTGCAGAATCCTAAGATAAGAAACAGGATACTGCTGCTGGCACCCACCGCCGCCAGTTCGTTGACACCCAAGAACTGTCCGACGATAGCACTGTCTACCACATGGTACATCTGTTGTAAGACATACCCGCAGATCAGAGGGATAGCAAAAGTAAGGATATGCCTGACAGGGGATCCTGTAGTCATATCATGGACGGCCGCCATAGATATATATTATAAATAGGTAATGAGCGAGCCCCACGGCCCGCTCATTATGCTTTAGTTGTTTCTTTCGTGTCCGATGACACCCAACTTGGTGTCACGGATAAAGTTCACAATATCTTGAATCTCCACAGAATCGGGTACCTGATCGACTACCTGGTTGACAGCGTCGAACAGACTGGTATGACCGTGGAAGATCAGTCGGTAAGCATTAGCGATATGCTTCTGGATCTTCTCATCCACCCCATGGTTGGTGAGCACACTACTGTTCAGACCGCCATACTTAGCCGGGTTATCATTGGCCACGATAAACGGTGGCACGTCGTAGCTGATACGGCAACCGCTGGATACCATGGCAGCTGTTCCGATACGTGCACCGGGATTAACAACGACATTGGAAGAGAGGATCACGCCATTGTTGAAGACGCAATCACCGGCGATCTTTGTTCCGTAACCCAACACACATCCGTTGCCAATCTTCACATCATGAGAGATATGCACACCCTCCATGATGAAGTTGTTATTGCCGATACGAGTCTCACCATCGGTGAACGTAGCACGGTTGATAACCACATTCTCACGGATGATATTATTATCACCGATGATCATCAAGGTAGCCTCGCCACGGTAGTTGAAGTCCTGAGGGATAGCGCCCAGCACGGTATTCTGGTGGATCATGTTTCCCTTGCCGATACGGGTGCCGTTCATCAGACTGACGAAGGGATAGATAATACAATCGTCACCTACCACGACATCATCTTCTATATATACGAAAGGATAGATCGTTACATTATTGCCTATCTTTGCTTTCGGACTGACTATTGCTTTTTCGCTTATCATAAAAGAGAATTTTCTGATTCGACATTATATTATTGGGCACCGCCACCGAGGGCTTGGTAGAGATTAACAACGGCCTGCATCTTATAGAAGTCATCAGCCACCTTAGAGAGTTCGGCATTCAGCAGACTGTTCTGTGCCTGGATTACCTCCAGGTAAGTGCTGGTGCTGCTGTTTACCAAGGCCTTGGTATCCTCGACATTCTTCTTCAGCACCTCCACCTGATGAGCCTCGAGTTTGCTCTTCGCATCACTGCTGTTGTAGAGCACGAGGGCATTGCTCACCTCACTGCCAGCCTTGTAGATAGCGTTCTGCCAATTGTTGTAAGCCTGCTCATACTGAGCCTCAGCCACACGAAGACCAGCCTTGAGCTGACCGCGCATGAAGATAGGCTGTACGAGAGAACCTACGGCAGATGCCAGCACCTTACCGGGGTTGACGATCATACCGCCACCGCTGTTGGTATAGGCACCGTTGCCATTGATGGTGAGTGAGGGATAGAAACGAGAACGGGCCGTGTTCACATCATAGAAGCAAGCAGCCAGCTTCATCTCGGCAGCGTGCACATCAGCACGGTTAGCCAACATCTTGATAGAGGTGCCGGCGCTGAACTGTGTGGGCAACTGCTGATCCTCGAGCACACCACGGGCGATAGTCTGCGCCTGCTGACCGATCAGTACGGAGAGAGAGTTCTCCACCTCACGGATCTGACGCTTCATATCCTCCTTCTGTGCCAGTACACTGTAGTAGCCAGCCTCTGCGCTCTGTACACTGGTTGCACGGTAGCGACCCAGCTCCATCTGCAGCTTCATCATATCCCAGGTGCTCTTTGTCAGGGTTGCCATATCGTCGAGGATCTGCATCTGACGGTCGAGCATCAGCAGGGTGTAATACATATTGGCGATACCAGAGATGATCGATGTCTTCACCACCACCTGATAGTCTTTTGTTGCCAACAGATTCATCTGAGCACTGCGCTTTTGGTTGAGCAGGTTGCCGAAGAGATCAACGGTCCAACTGGCGGATACCGGGAAGGAGTAGATCTGGGTAGCCTTGCCGAAATCCCATGAGGAGAGGGTTCCCTGCGGTGAGAAGGTCACCTGCGGAAGGAAAGCCAACTTAGCGGCACGCAACTGTGCCTCTACCATCTTCACATTCTGTGCAGCGTTGAGGAGATCCACATTACGGGTGAGTCCCTGCTGGATCAGTGTCTGCAGATAAGGATCGGTAAACACCTCACGCCAAGGGAGATTGCCGAATGACATGGTGTCAGTCACTGCCAAGGTATCGGTCAGAGACACCGGGTCGCGTACCAACCCTTGTGTGACCACCTCCGGACGCTCATATTTGTTATAGACACCACAACTGCTCAGGAGGAGCGCTGCCGACATCATAACAAGAAAAGATATCTTTTTCATAATCGTACAAATTCTTTTTTCGTTCTTACTTGACATAATCCTCATTGGTAATCTCCAGCGGATGACTGTACTGCAACAGCTCAGTGTCAACATGAGCGTCGTCATCATCAAACTTCATCGGACGGAACTTCTCCTGCAGTGACTCGAAGATCACGAACAGAGCGGGGACTACTACCAACTGCAGCAACGTACCGATCAACATACCACCTACAGCGGCGGCACCCAGTGTCTGGTTACCGTTCTTACCTACACCCGAGGCGAACATCATTGGCAACAGACCGATGACCATAGCTAAAGACGTCATCAAGATAGGACGCAGACGGGCTGCAGATCCTAAGACAGCTGACCAAGAGATGGCCATACCTGTCTGACGGCGCTCCAGAGCATACTGTACGATCAAGATAGCATTCTTAGCCAACAGACCAATCAACATAATCAGAGAGATCTGCATGTAGATATCGTTGGAGTGACCGAAGATCACCGTGAACAGGAAGGCTCCCGCCAATCCGAAAGGTACGGAGAGGATCACTGACAACGGAAGGATATAACTCTCATACTGTGCCGACAGGATCAGGTAGATGAAGACGATACACAGCACGAAGATCAGCGCCGTAGAGTTGCTGGAGCTGGCCTCCTGACGGGTAAGACCAGAATAGTCGTAGGTATAACCGGTAGGAAGTACATCAGCAGCCACCTGCTCAACCGCCTTGATAGCCTCACCGGTAGAATAGCCGTCGGCAACGGTGGCGGTCACATTAATAGCTGTAAACAGGTTGAAACGGTTGATGTTAGACGGTCCGTAGACACGCTCCAACTGACAGAACTCCTGGATAGGAGACATACCCTGTGGGGTACGCACATAGATACTGTTGAGCGACTCAGGCGTCATACGTGTCTCAGGAGATCCCTGCACCATCACACGGTAGAGTTTACCGTAGGCATTGAAGTTAGAGGCATAGAGTCCTCCGTAATATCCCTGAAGCGTAGTCAGGATGGTCTGCGGAGAGATACCGGCCTGCTTACACTTGGCCACATCCACATGGATCATATACTGTGGGTAGTTCGGGTTGTAGGCGGTCATAGCCGTCTGGATCTCCGGACGTTTGTTCAGTTCCTTCAGATAATCCTGCACCACCTCGAAGAACTTCGTCAGACTACCACCGGTACGGTCCTGCATCACCAGAGACACACCACTGTTGGCAGAGAAACCGGGGATCATTGGTGGTGCAAAGGCGAGGATCTGTGCATCCTTGATATGTGCGGTCTTCAGATAGATCTGAGCCAGCACACCCTGTGCATCGTACGGGTTGAGGAAGAAACGGTAGATACCGTCGCCCTGCCATAATCCTGAGAGCTTCCACCAGAATCCTTTCTGTCGTTCCTCGAAGGGCTTCAACTTCAGGATGAAGGTGGCCTGGTCAGAACCGGCACCAGCGATAAAGTTATATCCCTGGATCTGCTCACGGCTCAGGATAGCGGGGTCGGCAGCCAAGATAGAATCCACCTGGTTGATGATCTGTGTGGTACGTGCCACGGATGTTGCCGGTGGCATGCTGACCGTACAGAACAGAGTACCGGTATCCTCATTAGGAACCAGACCGGTCTTGGTGGTCTGCATGGTCAATACCAATACGGCGATACCTACGATCACTGCAATACCAATGGCAACTGGCTTACGCACCAGTTTCTCGGTGGCTTTCTTATATTTCTCTGTTGTCTTGTTAAAGGCAGTATTGAAAGAGGCATGCCAACGGTCGAGGAACGACATCTTCTTCTCACCCTCCTCTGTATGAGGCTTCAGGAAGATGGCACACAGGGCCGGTGACAGTGTCAAGGCGTTCAACGCCGAGATGACGATAGCCACAGCCATGGTGATACCGAACTCTCGATAGAAGGTACCACTCGTTCCACCGATGAATGACACAGGGATAAACACAGCGGCCATCACCAAGGTAATAGAGATGATAGCGCCAGAGATCTCGTTCATGGCATCGATTGAAGCGGTCAGCGCACTCTTATAACCCTGATCGAGCTTCGCATGAACAGCCTCCACCACCACGATGGCGTCGTCCACCACGATGGCGATAGCCAACAGCAAGGCGGAGAGTACCAACAGGTTGATAGAGAAGCCGAACACCTTCAGGAAGAAGAACGTACCGATCAGTGATACTGGCACGGCAATCAACGGAATGAGCGTAGAGCGCCAGTCCTGCAAGAAGATATATACTACCAAGAACACGAGCAGCAGGGTGAGGATCAGGGTGAATACCACCTCCTCGATACTGGCATACAAGAACTCGGTAACATCATAGTTGATCTTGTAGTACATGCCCGGAGGGAAGAACTTCTCCTGCTCTTTCAACTCCTTCTTTACCTGCTTGGCGATCTCATTGGCGTTAGAACCGGCGATCTGCTGCACCATACCCATCACAGAAGGAATATTATTGTTCTTCATGGATACAGAGTACTGCAAACCACCTAACTCGATCTTAGCCACATCCTTCAGTTTGAGGGTCTGTCCGGTGGCATCGCTGGTGATGATGATGTTACCAAACTCCTCGGGAGTCTTCAGACGACCGGTATAGCGCATGGCATACTCGTAAGCCACGTCAGACTGTTCACCGAAAGCACCAGGGGCAGCCTCGATATTCTGTTCTGCCAACACACCTGTTACATCGGTAGGCATCAAGCCATACTGCTTCATCACATCCGGCTTCAGCCAGATACGCATAGAGTAGGTCTTCACACCAGGACTCTGCACGTCGCCCACACCCTGGATACGCTTGATGGCAGGTACGATATTAATATTATTGTAGTTCGTAAGGAACTCATCGTCGTAACGACCGTCGGATGTCAAGGTGAACATCATCACCTGAGAGGTCTGACGCTTCATAACGGTGACACCCACCCTGGTAACCTCGGCAGGCAACAGAGCCTGAGCCTGTGACACACGGTTCTGTACGTTCACTGCACACATATCCGGGTTCATACCCTGACGGAACAACACCGTGATACTGGCAGATCCGGAAGAAGCAGAAGAACTCAGGTAGTCCATACCCTCCACACCGTTGATACTCTCCTCAAGAGGAGCCAAGACGGAGTTCTTCACCGTCTCTGCATCCGCACCAGGATAACTGGTGAACACCACCACAGTAGGCGGCGCTATATCTGGATACTGCTCAATAGGCAGCGTAGCCAGTCCGATAAATCCCAGGATCACGATCACGATCGAGATCACCGTTGAGAGAACCGGACGTTTGATAAAAGCTGTAAATGTCATATTCTTTTTCTCCTTATTAAATGAGATATAGGATCATTACTTTTTCTTCATTGCGTTGACGATATCGCCGGAAGTCATGGCCTTAGCCTGCTCATCGATCTTCTGCTGATAGCGCTCCGGGGTGATGGGCACGATCTCCATCTGGTCAGACAACTTGGTAACGCCATTGGTCACATATCTGTCACCGGGTTTCAGACCACTCAGCACGATGAAGTTGTTGCCGTCATCCTGCGGGTCAACGGTAATCTCTGTGTACTTCACCTTATTATCCTTACCTACGACATACACGAACTTCTTATCCTGCACCTGCATCACCACACTCTGTGGGATGATGATGGCGCTGTTGTCGTGCTTCGGGATAATGATAGAACCTGAAACACCACTCTTCAACAGACGCTCGGTGTTGGGGAAGTTAGCAATCAGCTGTACACTACCTGTAGCGGCATCGATGACACCACTGGCCTTGGTAACCTTACCCTGATGACCATACTCTGTTCCGTCAGCAAGCATCAACTTCACTGGAGGCAGGTTCTTGATGGCTGCATTAGAACCACCGGCTACCTTACTCAACTCGAGCATGTCTTTCTCTGTCAGAGAGAAGTATACATCCATACTGCTGATATTAGAAACGGTGGTAAGGGCCGGCATACTGGAAGCGCTCACCATCGCACCTACCTTATAAGGAAGATTACCGATCACACCTGAAGAAGGACTCTTCACATAGCAGAAGCTCAAGGTCTCCTTGGCAGATGCCAAGGCAGCCTTAGCCTGAGCCAACTGTGCCTGAGCACTGGCATAGGTATTCTTAGCCGACTCCAACTCATAGGCACCAATAACATTGTTATCAAACAGCTTCTGACTGTTCTCGCAGGTAAGCTTGGCGGTGTTGCACTGAGCTGTTGCTGTGTTCACAGCGGCCTGAGCCTGACGGACAGCGGCCTGATAAGTCTCGTTGTCGATGACAAACAACAACTGACCGGCACCTACTGCCTGACCTTCTTTTACACATACCCTTGTCAGGAAACCAGCCACCTTCGGACGGATCTCCACATCCTGTACACCCTTGATGGTTGCAGGATAGGTTGTCTGTGTTGAGGAGTTACCCAACTCAATGGTAGCCACCGGATACTCATTGTCTCCAAACTCCGGGCGACCGCCACTCTTTCCACCACATGAAACCAGCAGTAATGCAGATACTGCAATCGCTGTAATGCTGAATATTCTCATACCTTTTAAAATATTTATTGTTTTTACTTTTCAAACGTTTTGAAAACTCAAACACATGATTTCAGTTTTCAACCTGCAAAATTACATATTATTTTTTATCTGATAAGAGAATCACATGCAACTTTTGCATGAATTAACGGTTTTTAGCGACAGTTAGTCCCATATCAGCCGCTTTCTTTTTCAATAGTTCAATTAAAGCCTCCCTTTCGTTAGGAACCTTATTGTCGAGCACCGCATCTTTGATGGTCTGTTTGAGGACACCCACCTCTTGCGAGGGTTTCA
>CADBSW010000166.1 GCA_902797505.1 uncultured Prevotellaceae bacterium
CGTCACGGTCGGTGAGGAACTTGCCGTTCTTCTCATCGAAGAACTGCTTGGTGGTCTGCTCCACCAGTTTTCCCTCATCATAGAGCTTACGGAAGAAGTCGGAGGCAAACTGATGATGTATCTTTGAGGTGGTGCGACTGTATATATCAAAAGAGATGCCGAAATCCTCGAAACTCTTCTTGATCATGCTATGATAGCGGTCGACAAAGTCTTGCGGGGTGATACCTTCCTTGCGTGCACGCTGGGTGACAGGCACGCCGTGCTCGTCGCTTCCACCGATGAAGATCACTTCTTGCTTCTTCAGTCGGAGATAGCGCACATAGATATCTGCCGGTACATATACGCCGGCCAGATGTCCGATATGTACACCGCCGTTGGCATAGGGAAGGGCCGCCGTAACGGTGGTGCGTTTGAAATTCTTCTGTTCCATTGTAAAAATTTTGCGGCAAAGTTACGAATAAATGAGTGAAATGCAAAAGGAAAATATATTTTTCTTTTCATTTCCGAATGAAAGTAATTTATCTAAAATTACGAATAATTTTTGTTTTGTGAAAATATTATTATATCTTTGTAACTTATAAGCAAGTAAAACTATAAAAAGAAAAGATATGTACGACAAAGAACATGGATTGTATATTGCTCATTGCCAGAACGGTGCGCTGAGCATTATTGGAAAGATGGCTAACCGCCATGGATTGATTGCTGGTGCTACAGGTACTGGTAAGACCGTTACCCTTCAGGTGATGGCCGAGTCGTTTAGTCAGGCAGGCGTACCTTGTTTCATGGCTGACATGAAGGGCGACCTCTCTGGTATCTCACAGACAGGAAAGATGAGTTCTTTCATCGAGAAGCGTCTGCCGGAGTTTGGCATAGAGAATCCGCAGTTCCAGTCGTGCCCCGTCCGTTTCTATGATGTCTTCGGTGAGCAGGGTCACCCCATGCGTGCCACGGTCAGTCAGATGGGTCCTCTGCTGTTATCCCGTCTGTTAGGCTTGAACGAGACGCAGGATGGTGTGCTGAACATCGTCTTCCGCATCGCCGATGAGCGTGGCTTGCAGATCCTCGACCTGAAAGATCTCCGTTCGATGCTCGACTATGTGTCGAAGAATGCCAAAGACTACACCACGAAATACGGTCATATCACCTCCGCCACGGTAGGTGCCATCCAGCGTGCCCTGTTGCAGTTGGAGAATCAGGGTGCCAACATGTTCTTCGGAGAACCCTCGTTTGATATCTATGACCTGATGCAGACCGAGAACGGCAAGGGTATCATGAGTGTGCTGGCAGCCGATAAGTTGATGATGCAGCCCAAGCTCTACAGTACCTTCCTCTTGTGGCTGTTGTCGGAGTTGTATTCCACCCTTCCCGAGGTTGGTGACATGGAGTTGCCCAAGCTCGTATTCTTCTTCGACGAGGCCCATATGCTGTTTGACGGCACGTCGAAGGCACTGTTAGACAAGATCGAGCAGGTGATCCGACTGATACGAAGCAAGGGCGTGGGTATCTACTTCATCACGCAGTTGCCTACGGATATCCCCGAGAATATCCTTGGACAGCTCGGTAACCGTGTGCAGCATGCCCTGCGTGCCTATACGCCGAAAGATCAGAAGGCGGTGAAGACGGCTGCCGACACCTTCCGTCCGAATCCGGCGTTTAAGACCGATGAGGCGATCATGAATCTCGAGACGGGTGAGGCCCTCGTGAGCTTCCTCGACCAGAAGGGTGCACCATCCGTGGTGGAGCGTGCCAAGGTACTCTTCCCCTTGAGTCAGATCGGCGCCATCACCGAGGGACAGCGACTGGATATCATCAAGCAGAGTAGGGTATACGGCAAGTATGATAACATGATCGACCGTGAGAGTGCCTACGAGATCCTCATGAAGGAGGCCGAGGAGAAACAGAAGCAAGCCGAAGAGGAGATGGCGGCTAAGGAACTGGAGAAGGCTGCCGCCAAAGAAGAGAAGGGCGAGAAGAAGAAGGCCGGCATCATGAGTAAGGTGTGGAAGGCCATCGTCACGGCAGTCACCTCCTCATTGGCTACCCTGCTCGGTGCCTGGGTGAGCAGTAAGGTGACAGGTAAGAAAACCGCCTCCACCAAGGATGCTACCGGTCGTGTGGTGAAGAATGCCACAAGTGCTGCCACCCGCACGATCACCAAGGAGCTCACCCGTGATATCTTAGGTAACCTCACCAAAAAATAAGCTGTTGCAGAGACGATGAGGTTAGGAGCATTGGTGTTTTTCGGCATCCCCTTGTTGGGGATGGCATATGTGTTGTGGCATGTGTGGTGTATCCTCCCTACGTCGGTATGGGTGAAGATCCTGTCGATGGTGGGTATGATTGGCTTGTTCATGCTCCTCTTCGTGGGCATCGGCCGTTCGCTGGATACCTTGTCGATGTCATTAGCCACCATCATCTACGAGGTGAGCACCTCGTGGCTGATTATTCTGCTTTACCTCTTTCTCATCTTCCTGCTATTGGATATCGGCCGTCTCTTCCATATCGTGCCTAAGCAATGGCTGTTCGGCAGTTGGAAGGGCCTGCTCGGTATCGTCGCTTTCCTCTCGGTTGTCTTACTCTATGGCAATATCCGTTACCGTCATAAGGTACGACAGCCGTTGTCGTTGCATACGGAGAAGACGCTGCGAAAGCCTGTCCGCCTGCTGTTGATGAGCGACCTGCATCTCGGTTATCACAACCAGCGGCAGGAGTTCCACCGTTGGGTGGATATGATCAATCAGGAGAATCCCGACCTGATCCTGATAGCCGGTGATATCATCGACCGCAGTCTGCGCCCCTTGCAGGAGCAGCGGATGTGGGAGGAGTTTCGCCGTCTGAAGGCCCCGGTGATTGCCTCTTTGGGTAATCATGAGTATTACTCCGGTGAGCAGGGCTCGGAGGAGTTTTACCAGAAGGCCGGCATCCGTCTGTTGCGTGATGCCTCGATGGAATGGGGCGATTTGGTGATTGTGGGGCGTGACGACCGCACCAATCCCCATCGACAGTCGGTTAACAAGCTGATGGCGAAGGTGGATACCACCAAGTATGTCATCCTGCTCGATCATCAGCCTTATCACCAGGAATTGGCCGAGCGTGCCGGGGTGGACTTCCAGTTTAGCGGACATACCCACTACGGACAGGTATGGCCCATCTCTTGGATTACTGATGCCGTCTATGAAGATGCTTACGGACCGTATCAGAAGGGTAACACCCATTATTATGTCTCTTCCGGTATCGGCATCTGGGGTGGTAAGTTCCGTATCGGCACCCGCTCGGAGTATGTCGTGGCAGAATTACGTTAGTACGATGAAGAAGATATCGCTCACCTCACAGATAGCCATCGCGCTGGTCTTAGCGATCATCGCCGGTGTCCTTTTAGGGGGACATGCCGACTTTGCCGATACCTATATCAAACCCTTCGGCACCATCTTCATGAACCTGCTCAAGTTTATCGTGGTGCCTCTGGTGCTGTTCTCCATCATGGCCGGCATCCTTTCGATGAATGATATCACCAAAGTGGGTAGGCTGGGTTTGCGGGCTGTCGTCTTCTTCATGATCACCACGGTGATTGCCGCCGCCTTAGGATTGATACTGCCCACTTTCGTGAAGGATGCCCTGCCTGTCATCCACATCGTCCCTGATGGTAGCGCCACGGCGGTGGAGGTGCCCCATTTCTCTGTCATGGACCAGATCGTGAATATGTTCCCCCACAATATCGTGGTGCCTATGAGTGATATGACGATGATTCAGATTATTGTCATTGCCGTATTCTTCGGCATCGCCATGGTGCATGTGGGTGAGAAGGGAGAGATGGCCAGGAAGGTGACGCTCAGCTTTAATGAGGTGGTGACGAAGATCCTTAGTTATATCATGGCCTTGGCCCCGTATGGTGTGTTCTGCATGCTTACCCCGGTCGTCGTCAAGAACGGTCCCAGCGTCTTAGGCTCCTATGTGGTGCTTGTCTTGTTGGATTACCTGTGTTTCTTCGTCCATGCCCTTTTGGTCTACACCCCCTCTGTCTATCTGTTAGGCCGATTGTCGCCTGTCAGGTTCTTCAAGCGGATGCAGTCGGCCATGCTCTTTGCCTTTTCGAGCGATTCCTCGGTGGCCACCCTGCCTTATACCATGCGGTGTGTGGAGTCGTTGGGCGTCAGGAAAGACATCAGCAGTTTTGTGCTTCCCTTAGGTGCCACGATCAATATGGATGGTGTAGCCATCTACCTGGGTGTCACCTCTGTGTTCATGGCCCATTGCTGTGGCATCGACCTTTCTTTCCAGCAATACCTTGCCATTGCCTTCGCTTCTACGGTTGCCTCTATCGGTACGCCGGGCATCCCCGGTGGCTCCCTTGCCCTGATGGCCATGGTCTTTGCCTCTGCCAACATCCCCGTTGAGTGTGTTGCCATAGCAGCCGGTGTCGACCGTATCGTGGATATGGGGCGCACGGTGATGTCCATCACAGGCGACGCCACTTGTGCGGTGGTGATGCAGCGCATCTGCAAATAGCAGAAGAATTTTTTCCTTCATAATTTACTAAAAGCCAACACTTATTGCAAAAAATATTTAAAACAATAGATAACAAAACAAATTTTTATCGTTTTCTTTTGGAAACCGTAAAATAACCCTTATATTTGCAAATTAATCGAAATAATGTGTCTATTGAAAAGTATGACTACTACTTATATTTAGGAAATGGTGTGTTGATGAACCCTTCTGGACGGTGTGTTCTGTCATGTTTTCACCTTTATTGATGATGGCAAATAATCGAACATAACTATATAATAATGTCTAATTTTAAATTACAATTTATGAAGCAAACCTTGAAAAGAACAGTCTTTGTTCTTACTTTCGCGGCTGCGTGCCTGATGCCTATGGCTGTGCATGCTGCCGGAGAGATGAGCGAACCGGTTCAGTCGGTTCAGCAAGCGCGTACGATCAAAGGTCATGTCGTAGATGAGAACGGCGAGCCCATGATCGGCGTAACGATTTTTGCCGGAACGAACAATGCGGCAGGTGCTATCTCCGACATCGACGGAAACTTCACCATTGCGGTCGCTTCCGGTACCCAGCTGCGTTTCTCTTATGCCGGTTACAAGGCGCTCACCGCCCAGGCCAAGGATGGTGGCACCTATCAGATGGAGCCCGACGTACAGGGCTTGGATGATGTGGTGGTCATCGGTTTCGGTGCCGTGAAGAAGCGCGACCTTACCGGTTCTGTAGCATCAGTGAAGTCGGATGCTATCCTCCAGACTCCTACCTCTGACGTGGCAACGGCCATTCAGGGACGTATCACCGGTCTTGATGTCAACGGTTCTACCCTCCGTATCCGTGGTAACCGTTCTATCAACGGTAGCAACGAGCCGTTGGTGATCATCGACGGTGTGCAGGGTGGTAGCATGAGCGACCTGAACCCCGATGATATCGAGAGCATCGACGTATTGAAGGATGCCTCTTCTACCGCTATCTACGGTTCTCAGGGTGCCAATGGTGTTATCATCATCACCACGAAGAAGGCCGAGGCAGGCCGTTTCCTCGTTTCTTACAACGGTTATTTCACCGGTGCTGCCCGCAGAGAGCATCCCGACTACCGTCAGGGTGACAACTACTACGAGACACGCCGTCTGGCTGCACAGAATGCAGGCAACTGGGCCAGTGCCAGCGACGACCTGGTGCTCTTCGGCAATCCCGAGACCTTGGCAGCCTACCGTGCCGGTGTGTGGACCGACTATGAGGATCTGTTGCAGAAGGATATCACCTGGAGCAGCAACCACAGCTTGACACTCTCTGGTGGTAATGACAAGACGACCGCCCGTTTCAGCATCGGTTATGC
>CADBSW010000167.1 GCA_902797505.1 uncultured Prevotellaceae bacterium
AGATGGTGTAGATAGCGGTGATGATCACCAGTCCGATAGCTGCGATCCAGAAAAAATCGATACCCCAGAGTTCTTTAATACCGAATACCTGCTGGAAAACGAGACCACCGGCGTATACCGTCACGGCAACCTTGGTGAGTACATAACTAATCAGTGAGATTGTTGAGAGGATGGTACGACTCTGTGAGTTGTAACGTCTTTCCAGAAATTCCGGCATGGTATATACCATACTACGGGTGTAGAAAGGAACAAATACCCAACCCAGGAGAAGAATCATCCATCCCTGCATCTCCCAATGTGCCATTGCCATACCACTGGCAGCACCTGTTCCTGCCAAACCGATAAGGTGCTCAGATCCGATGTTAGATGCGAAGAGAGATGCACCGATTGCTATCCATGTTGCGTCACGACCGCCAAGGAAATAATCGGCTGAGTCATTGTTTTTCTGGGATACCACCCAGAGTACGATGCCAACGAGCGCACATACAAAGACGCCGATGACGATCCAGTCTAATAATGCCATATTACTTTAAAAATGTTTTTATGATTAATAATTTGATTTGTTTCGATTATTTAGCTACACTGAACTTATAGAGACAGTGAGAGTAGTATTTCTCGCCCGGTGCCAGATAAGCAGATGGCCATCCCTTCTTGTTGGGTGAATCAGGATATTTCTGTGTCTCTAAGCAGATACCTGCTCTCTTCTGATAAGCGATGCCCTTCTTACCTGTGGCAGAACCGTCCAGGAAGTTACCGGTATATACCTGTACGCCCGGCTCATTGGTATATACATCCATCTTAATACCTGTAATAGGAGAGTAGAGGGTGCAAGACACGAGCTTATCATTACCCTTGCCGTTGGCATAAGATGCCAGACACCAGTTGTGGTCGAAGCCATTAGCGTTCTTAATAGGCTTATAGTCAACATTATTCACTTCCTTACCGATCTCTTTCAGTTCGAGGAAGTCCATCGGAGTGCCCTTTACCCATACGGTGTCACCTGTTGTCATATAAGTCTCGTCAGATGGGGTGTAGATATAGGCATTTACCTGCAGCAGGTGGTTCTCAATATTCACGTTAGGATCACCATTGAGGTTGAAGTAAGAGTGGTTGGTCATGTTGATCACCGTCTTCTTGTCGGTAGTTGCTGTGTAAGCGATGTCCAGTCCATTATCGTTGGTAACGGTATAGGTAACAATAGCTGTGACATTTCCTGGGAAGTTGTTGTCACCATCAGGACTCTTCATGGTCAACTGAAGCATGTTCTCGGCTGGCTGGTTAGCCTCATATACCTGATATTGCCATCCTGAAGGACCACCGTGCAGGCAGTGTCCGAAGTTGTTCTTCGGCAATTGGATTGTCTGACCATCGATAGTAATCTGTCCATTCTTGATTCTGTTGGCATAACGTCCGATGGCTGCTCCGAAATCGCTCGGGGTATTTACTGTGTCGGCATACTGACGGATATTGTCGAAACCAAGCACAACATCCTGTGGATTACCGTTCTTGTCGGGTACCATCAAAGATACAACACGCCCACCGAAGTTAGTGATACACACTTCCATACCATTGGCGTTCTTCAGTGTATACAACTGAACGGGCTTTTCATTAATCACGGTATCGAAAGCTGCTGGGTCAAGTCCTGACAAAGTGAGTTTAGGACCATTTGAACAAGAGGAACACAGAATGGCTGCCATTCCGAGTCCTGCAAATAAAACTGATAATTTTTTCATGATTGTAGTGATAATATTTTACCTCAAATATACCACTTATTTTATTACCTTGTATGATTCTATAATTAATTTTATAAAATAATAACAAGTTAAGTGTATCATTTACACTTTTTAAATATCAGTAGTCTTTAAAACAACAAAAAAGGATATCAGCTGATATCCTTTTTTGTTGTTATTTTTGAGTTGTGATCACGAGATGTTTAGATCAGGAGATCACGAATATCATTAGCAAATCTTGCGTGAGCCGTCGCCAATCACCACATCGATAACCTTTGGTTCTTTACCGTACTTAGCGGCATATTTAGCCTTAGCATCAGCGATGAAGGTGTCATACAGTTCATCCTTAACAAGGTTGATGGTACATCCACCGAATCCGCCACCCATAATTCGACTACCGGTGACACCATTCTCTTTAGCGATATCATTCAGGAAATCAAGCTCTTCGCATGAAACCTCGTAATCTTTACTTAAACCTTCGTGAGTCTCATACATCTTCTTTCCTACCGTCTCGTAATCGCCGGCTACCAATGCGTCGCAAACTGCCAATACACGGTCTTTTTCACCGAGTACAAACTTAGCGCGCTTGTAGTCTTCCTCGCTGATCTCGCTGCGAACTTCCTCTAATTCTTCCCATGTACAGTCGCGTAATGTTTCCTTCACTGTATCAGGATGCTTAGCGGCGATATGCTTAACTACATTCTCACAACTGTTTCTACGGTCGTTGTAGGGAGAACCGGCCAACTCATGCTTAACACAAGAGTTCAGCAATACCAGTTTGTATCCTTCGGGGTTGAATGGATAATACTCAAATTCACGGCTACGGCAATCCAGGCGCATCAACTTACCGGCCTGTCCGAAGACGCTGGCAAACTGATCCATGATACCGCACTTCACACCACAGTAGTTATGCTCTGTGGCCTGACCGGCTAATACCATATCCCATTTAGATACTTTATTGTCACCGAATAAGTCGTTCAAAGCAAAGGCGAAGCAACTCTCCAAGGCTGCAGATGAGGACATACCTGCACCAAGGGGCACATCACCAGAGAAAGCTGTGTTGAATCCTTTCACGTCGACACCGCGTTTTCTCATCTCCTGGATGATACCATATATATAACGTGCCCAACTGGTCTTGGGGCCTTGTGGATCGTCAACCTTAAACTCAACACGGTCTTTCAGGTCGATGGCATAACACATCACAGTGTTTGTTCCATTGGGGCGCACTTCTGCCATGATGCCGCAGTCAACAGCTCCTGGGAATACAAAACCACCGTTATAGTCTGTATGCTCACCAATCAGGTTAATACGACCCGGAGAAGCATAGATATTACCTGTTTTGCCATCAAAATGCTTGATAAAGCGACTTCTTACGTGTTCTATATCCATAATTATTTCTTTTAGAGGTTAGTAAAACTTATTTGATTACACCAAACTTATAGATAGTCTTTTGGGTGTATTTACTCTCAGGTCTTAATATCACAGAGGGGAAATAGCTGCGGTTTGGACTATCGGGGAAGTGCTGTGCCTCGAAGCAGATAGCACTTCTGCGTGGGAATGTAGCTCCATGCTGTCCCTTATAGCCGTCAGCCCAGTTGTCGGTATATACCTGTACGCCTGGCTCAGTGGTGTATACCTCCATCCATCGTCCGCTGTTTGGCTCAACGATACGTGCTGCAAAGCTCAGGTCACCAGCTTCTTTCTTATTCAATACGAAGCAGTGGTCGTAGCCTGCGCCATTCTTGATCTGCTCGTTGTCGGCATTGATATCCTGTCCGACAGGCTTCTCTTTACGGAAGTCGAATGGTGTGCCTTCTACCTTCAGGATCTCTCCGGTAGGAATACTGTTCTCATCGATGGGGAGATAATAATCAGCATTGATCTCGCAGATCAGATCGTCGATGGTAGGTGTGGGATCAGCGATGCCTGCCAATGAGAAGAATCCGTGGTGTGTAAGGTTCACGATAGTCTTCTTGTTGGTAGTAGCTACATAACTGATGACCAGCTCGTTCTCATCATTGAAGGTAAATGTCACGATAGTCTTCAACTCTCCTGTATAGCCTTCCTCAAGATAGGGAGAGACATAACACATGGTTACCGTCTGCTCACTCATCTGTTCGGCATCCCATACCTGAGCATGGAATCCCTTCGGACCGCCATGTAGAGCGTTAGGACCATTGTTGATGGCCAACTGATACTCCTTGCCGTTTAAAGTGAATTTTCCTTCTTTGATGCGGTTGCCATAACGGCCAATCAAAGTAGAGAGGAAAGGTTCCGGACTGTTGATGACATCCTGAATGTTGTCGTGCCCCTGAATAACATTGGCATAGTTGCCGTTTTTGTCTGGTACCATGATAGCTACGATAGCACCACCGTAGTTGGTGATAGCCACTTCGTTACCTTGGCTGTTTTTCAGAAGATAGAGGTCTGTATGCTTACCGTTGATAGTGGTCTGAAAGTCTTCTCTCTTCAGACCACATAAATTTTGTGTCTCTGAATTACTCATTATGCTATTATTTTAAGATTATAAACCTTTGTTTGCAAAGTAAATAAAAATAAATGAGAAACCCAAATGAAACAAAAGAAAAAAACAAGCGGGAATGTTAAAATACTATAACCCTGCCAACAGGTCGGCTACGACATAGCTACTTCCTCCCACGAAGATGAAGTCATCGGCAGCTGCTTCATTCAACGCTGCATGATAGGCAGTCAGTACATCAGGATAGGATGTACCCTGCAAAGAAAGACTGTCACCGAGGGCTTTTACATGGGAAACATCCACGGCACGTTTGGTCTCTGCCTGCGTCCAGTAGTACACGGCATCCTTGGGCAACATCGCCATTACCTTGTCAATCTCCTTGTCATCCACCATGCCGAAAACGATGCGACACTGTCGACAAGGTTGCTTGCGTATCTGTTCACTCAGATATTCCCATCCGCCCACATTGTGTCCTGTGTCACAAATAACGGTAGGGGATGACTGCAACTGTTGCCATCTGCCCATCAGTCCGGTAGTCTGGCATACCTCAAGCATACCTTGCCTGATCGCCTCTTCGGGCAACTCTAACTGATGTGCGGCGCAAAGTATAGTTCTTCTGTTCTTTTCCTGATAGCTGCCTTTCAACTGGAAGTCGTAGTCTTGGTATTTAGAGATGTCGAAATTCTCGGCAAAGAGAATAGGGGCTTCCATCTGTGACGCCTTCTCAAGGAATACCTCTTTTGTTTCAGGAACTGTCTCACCGATAACCACGGGTACACCTCTTTTAATAATACCGGCTTTCTCACCGGCTATCTCATGCAGCGTGTTACCCAGAAACTGTGTATGATCCTTGCTGATATTTGTTATCACCGAGAGGATAGGGGTGATGATATTCGTACAGTCCAATCTTCCGCCTAATCCTACTTCTATCACGGCGATATCCACCTTCTCATCGGCAAAGTATTTGAAGGCCATGGCGGTGGTGATCTCAAAGAAACTGGGATGCAGCGGTTCGAAGAAGGCACGTTCTTGCTCTACGAAGTCGATGACATACTCTTTGCTGACACATTGTCCGTTGATCTTGATACGTTCTCTGAAATCCACCAGATGCGGTGAGGTATATAAGCCTACCTTCATACCTGCAGCCTGCAGGATAGCGGCTATGGTGTGTGAACAGGATCCTTTTCCGTTGGTGCCTGCCACATGAATGGTCTTATACTGCTGGTGAGGATGACCGAAATGCTCATCCAAGGCAAGGGTGTTGTCCAGTCCCTCCTTATAGCCTGCTGCACCTACTTTTTGAAAGGTAGGTGCAGCATGATATAAGTATTCTATGGTTTCTTGATAGTTCATTTAGTTGAAATAATTCTTGAACTTATTGAAGATTGTTCGTTTCGTGGAGCTGTCGCCCTTGAAATTGTCACTGTCCTTCAACTTCTCCAACATATTCTTTTCCTCTCTGTTGAGTGACTTCGGCACATATACGCTGATGTTCACCACGATATCTCCTCTGCCTGAGCCATAGCCCTGTACAGCGGGTAATCCCTTGCCGCGAAGACGGAGTGTCTTTCCAGGTTGTGTGCCCGGTTCGATCTTGATCCTTACTTTCGTTCCCTCGATAGTAGGAATCTCCACGTTGCCACCCAAGGCTGCCGTGGGGAAGTCGAGCAGCAGGTTATAGATCACATCCTGTCCGTCACGTACGAAGGTGTCGTTCTCTTCCTCGTCGATGAGTACCTGGATATTACCCGAGATACCATTATGGATACCGGCATTACCTTTACCCGGTACATTCACGACCATACCCTTGGCTACTCCGGCAGGAATCTTGATCTCTACCACTTCCTCGCCTTTGACGATACCTGAGCCACCACAGTGCTTACACTTATTTTTAATGACCTTGCCTTCACCACCACAGGTAGGACAGACACTCTGACTCTGCATCAGTCCGAACAGACTCTGTGTCGTGCGGGTTACCACACCACTACCATGACAGGTAGTACAAGTCTCACTGCTACTGCCTTTCTCGGCACCTGTGCCCTGACAGTGTTGACAGACAACATCCTTCTTTACCTTAAACTTCTTGGTAACACCAGTAGAAACCTCCTGCAGGTTAAGACGAACTTTCAGTCTGAGGTCGGAGCCACGGTGTTGTGCAGCCTGACGCTGTCCACCGCCAAAACCACCGAAGCCACTGAAGCCGCCACGACCTCCGAAGACATCACCGAACATAGAGAAGATGTCGTCCATGGAGAAGCCGCCACTGCTAAAGCCTCCGAAGCCACCCATACCCTGAGGACCGTCGAAGCCAAACTGATCATATTGCTGACGTTTCTGCGGATCGTGCAGCACGTCGTATGCCTCGGCAGCCTCCTTGAATTTCTCCTCGGCTTCCTTATTACCAGGGTTACGGTCGGGGTGATATTTGATGGCTATCTTTCGATAGGCCTTCTTGATATCATCCTCCGAGGCGTTTTTATCCACCCCTAAGACTTCATAATAATCTCTCTTTGCCATGTTACCTTATTTACTGTCCTACCGCCACTTTGGCATGACGGATTACCTTATCATTTAATTTATAACCAGTCTGGATGCAGTCGATCACCTTACCTTTCTTATCGTCGCCCATGCCGGGAACCATTGCCACGGCCTCGTGGATATCCACGTCGAACATCGCATCGGTGGTGTCGATCTTCTTCACACCCAGACTTTCTAATACCTTTTCAAACTTCTGATAGATCAGCAGCATACCTTCTTTGAGTACCTGTGGATCATCGGTGTTCTGTCCGTTGGCGATGGCACGCTCAATGTCATCCACAACAGGCAGGATAGCGCTGACTGCTTTCTCCGAACCGTTCAGAATCAGTTCGGTCTTCTCTTTCAAAGTGCGCTTACGGTAGTTGTCGAACTCGGCTACCGAACGGAGATACTTATCCTGAAGTTCGGCGATCTTCTCAAGGGCCTTGTCGAGGGGTTGCTGATCGTCACCCTCTTCAGTATCTGCCGCTTTGTCATCTGTCGACTGCTCGTCTGACTCCTTGTCAGCCGGTTCTTCTGCTTCTTTGTCAGCGTTCACGTTTTCTGCGGCTTCTTTCTCAGCAGCCTCTTCATTCACGTTGTTATCTATGTTCTCATTCTGCTCTTCATTGTTGAGCAGTTCATCGTTTTTCATATCTTTTTCCATCGTTTTAATTCTTTTTCTCTCAGCAATGCAAAAACCATGCCAATATTATTGATACATCTTTTCTTTTTGAGCCTTGATGCTCTCGTCGTAGATATAATCGTCGTAAGTCATCAGTTTGTCGATCGTTCCCTTGGGGGTCAACTCGATGATACGGTCTGCCACGGTGTTGATAAACTCATGGTCATGACTGGCAAAGAGCACATTGCCCTTGAATCCCACCAGGGTGTTGTTGAATGCCTGGATGCTCTCCAAGTCGAGGTGGTTGGTAGGTGTGTCAAGGATCAGACAGTTGGCGTTCTTCAACTGCATACGCGCAATCATACAACGCATCTTCTCACCTCCGGAGAGTACGTTTACTTTCTTCTCCACCTCTTCTTGCTTGAACAGCATACGACCTAAGTAGCCCTTCATCATCACCTCGTTGCCAGTGCCATATTGAGAGAGCCAGTCAACCAGGTTCAGATCACTCTTGAAGAACTCGGTGTTGTCGAGTGGGAGATAGGCTGTGGTAATGGTGATGCCCCACTTGTAAGTACCGGCGTCTGCCTCACGGTTGCCGTTGATGATCTCGAAGAGGGCTGTCATTGCCTTGGGGTTGTGACTCAGGAATACCGTCTTCTGTCCTTTCTCTATGTTGAAGTTCACATTATCAAATAATACAGTGCCGTCGGCATCCACCGCCTTCAGCCCTTCCACCTCTAAGATCTGGTTACCCGGCTCACGCTCCATATTAAAGAGGATGCCAGGATATTTCCTGCTGGAAGGACGGATCTCCTCCACATTCAGTTTCTCCAACATCTTCTTACGGGATGTCGTCTGCTTACTCTTTGCCACATTGGCAGAGAAACGACGGATGAACTCCTCCAACTCCTTACGTTTCTCCTCTGCTTTCTGTCGCTGGTTCTGTGCCTGACGCAGGGCCAACTGAGAACTCTGATACCAGAAAGAGTAGTTTCCGGCGAATACCGTTACCTTACCGAAGTCGATATCCACGGTCTGTGTACTCACCGCGTCGAGGAAGTGACGGTCGTGGCTGACTACCAATACGGTCTGCTCCAGGTTGCTCAGATAACCCTCCAACCACTGCACGGTGTCGAGGTCAAGGTCGTTGGTAGGCTCGTCGAGCAACAGGTTGTCAGGATGTCCGAACAAAGCTTTGGCCAGCATCACGCGTACCTTCTCATTATTCGACAACTCACTCATACCCTTATAGTGTAGTTCTTCTTTGATGCCGAGATTCTGCAACAGTTGGGCAGCCTCACTCTCTGCCTCCCAACCGTTCATCTCTGCGAACTTCAATTCCAGTTCTGCTGCCAGGTTTCCGTCTTCCTCACTCATCTCTGGTTTTGCATACAGTGCCTCACGCTGTTTCATGTTCTGCCACAAAGGTTGATGTCCCATCAACACGGTGTCCATCACATTAAACTCATCGTATTTAAAGTGATCCTGATCCAATACCGACAGACGCTCTCCGGGAGCCAACTCTATACTGCCCTTGTTGGGTTCCAGTTCTCCGCTGATCGCTTTCAGCAAGGTTGATTTTCCGGCTCCGTTAGCGCCGATCACGCCATAGATATTTCCGTTGGTAAACTTGATGTTCACATCCTTATACAACACTCGTTTGCCAAACTGTATGGCCAGATTTGTTACTGTTATCATGTTTCTTTTTCTTATTATGGGGAAGGCCCTTCGGAGACCTGTCCTCTATGCTATATTATTTAATTACAATCTTTTTGCGGTTGATAATATAAATGCCTTTCTTCAGCATGCTGCGGTCGGTTCCCATATAGGTGCCGTCGGGCGAATAGATCTTATTGTCGTCGGCTGCTTCTTCTTTCACGCCCTTGATACCTGTAGACTTCAGGAAGTCGAAGGTGATGATGTCATTTTCTTCCTTGATATTATAGAAAGGCTTATTCATCGTGCCCGTCCACATCTTCAATTCACCGATAGAGGTGACGTTCTTAGAACCGGGGTAGGGGTCGCCAGCCTCCTCTTTATCGTAGTCATCCCACGTGTATTTCACTTGGTCTACGAAGTAAGAACTCAGATAACTGCCGTCGGCGGGTATAAATGTATAGCGTGACTTGCCGATGGTGTTGTTCACGTTGTTGGATGGTAACCAGAAGTCACTCGCTTTCTCTGGGAAGTTGATGTGAGTGATAAGCATGCCATGGCCGGGCAGTCTTTGGTTCCACCCTGTATTCTGGTAGTTCTCAATCATGATATACTCCCGTCCGCTCGGGTCATTATCGTTGAGGATACGGTAGGCCTTGCCCCCTTGGTTGATGGGTGCAAGTGTCACCGTGCCTGCCTCTGTGAGGGTCTCCACGGTCATCCATCCCATGGCTTCACGTTCCCATGCGTTATATTCCGTAGGATACCAACCGTTGTATACGTTCTCTCCACCGTCCATCAGGTCCCACTCCTCCATGGCAGGATTACCTGCTTGTTGTGCGGCAGCATCAGTGGGGTAGATATCAGGGAGTCCCATACAGTGAGAGAACTCGTGACAGAACACGCCTACACCGTTGATGCGGGGGGTGGCCCATGCATCAGGTGTCGCACAGCGTTCGGCACTTACCACATAGCGGTAGATGTTCTTTCCATCCAACTTGAGATTATTGACCGTCGACTGCTTCGGCCAGATACAGTAAGAAGAGTTGCCTTCTACGGATTCCGAATAGCCCGCATAGATCACGGCCACGACATCCACATACCCGTCACCGTTGGAGTCGTATTGTGAGAAGTCCACCAGATCATCGGCTTTCTTGCAGACCTCCGGGATGAAAAGGTCCATACGGTCGTCTTTCCCCGCCCCATAATAACTCAGTTTGTTATCCAGTTTCACAGGGCCATAGACATCAAACTGCGGGGTGAATGCCCCAAAACTCACATCCTTGAAATACTTGCCTACACTACCGTTGTTATATCTGACCGATCCTTTCGATTTGTCGCCTACGGCATCGGATGGCTTTCCGTCAGCATTCATATACTGCTCAAAAACAGCCTTGGCATCACTGTCGAGGAAGGTGGTGTCTTGAAACTCTGCCAGGATCACCAGCACTCTCGGACTGCCTGTATGCGGGAAATAAGAGCTGTTTACCTGAACAGGTTCTCTTCTGCGTGCCCGTTTCTGCGAGTTGTCTGCCTCCATGGCAAAGAACTTCTCTTTATCTTGCTTGGCGATGGCTGCCAATTCCTGTTCTGTCCGCAGCGCTTTCTCATGTGCTAGGATACCTGTGTTGCTCAGCGAACCATCCTCTTCCACCTTGGCGATGAAATAGTCGTAGCCCTCGTGGTAGAGCAACACGCCGTCGGTAGTGACGTAATAGTGGAAGTGCTCATCACCAAAAACACGTATCACCAGGGTCGTTCCGTCTTTTTGCTTGATTTTAGCCGGTCCTCTCTGTGCCTTGGTAGCCCATGATACCTGCACCATTAACATCATCAGTAAGAGAATAACTGTTTTTTTCATATCTCTTTTTGTTTATGTTCATTTGATTTTATTACAATACATAGTATTGACCTGCAAAATTAAGCATTATTTTTCAATTAACCGCAAGATAGTTGTTTTTTCTTGTCATAACACACGGGTTTTCTAAAGAAATCATTATTTTTGCATATGAAAAGTCTTCTTTATTAAAATGAAACCGGTCGTAAGTATCATCCTCCGTATATTCAAGATCGCGGCAATCGTCGCTGCGGCGTTTGTCTTCATGGTGGTTGCTGTTGTCGGTTTACTGAACGTCCCCTCGATACAAAACAAATTCCTGACACGCGCCACAGAGATGTTGGAGGAGAAGTTGCAGACGAAGGTGGAGATCGACAGTATCCGCATCGGTTTCTTCAGGGATGATGTGTGCTTATATAATCTAAGGGTGGAGGATCGGGAACACAGACCGATGCTGAAGTTAGAACTCCTGACTGCCGAGATTGACAGATGGGCGTTGCTCAAAAAGGAGGTACAACTGGAGGAGGTGGGCGTTAAAGGACTCTCCGCGCAACTGTTTAAGTCAAAGACAGATAGCGTGGCCAACTACCAGTTCGTGCTGGATGCCTTTAAACCGAAGAGAAATACCAAGGAGAAGAAAGGGGAGAAGTCGGGCAAACTGGTATTCAATCTGGAGCAATTACATGCCGAGGATGTCGATATCGTCTATAACAATTCGCATTTCTCATTCGTCAGCGCCAACCTTTCTAAGGGATGGGGTGGCCGGTATTATGCCGAACTGCACAAGGCAGAAACCTCTTGGGTGCATGTGAAGAAGCGTCATCCGGTGCGTGTCGATAATCATCTGATGATAGAGCGTGTGGTCTATGAGGAGGATGATGGCCTGAGGAAGGTGGCGATCGACAGTGTGCAATGGACCACCAATAACCATCTGCCACACAAACGAACCAATAAACCCAAACGAGGGTGGTTTGATGACGGACATCTTGATGTGGCGGCAAACATGAAGTTTAACCTCCGTCATGCCGACAAAGACAGTGTTTGCGGCACACTGGAGGAGTGTGACTACCATGACAAAGCCTCCGGACTCGATATCACCGACCTTCACTTGAAGTTCAAGAAGATAGCCGAGAAGATTCAGGTGAGTGATGCCACCGTCTGCATGGCTAATACAAAACTGACATTTAATGACGGACAACTGCAGTTGCCCAGCAAA
>CADBSW010000168.1 GCA_902797505.1 uncultured Prevotellaceae bacterium
AGCTCTGCCACATGTCTCGGTACACGAGACTGAACTGGATCTTCTTTTTCATTACTTGATCTTTAGATTGTATAAGATTATGTTAACACATATAAGTTAGTTGTACTCTTTAAAATGCAAAATTAATGAATTTTTCTCAAATCCACCTACTTTATACAAAAATTATTTTTCATGGAGTGATAAAAAATGTTATTCCACGAATAATTCTCTCACTTATCCGTATGTATCTTTAACTACGTTGAAGATACTCGCGTTCGGAAATGAAAAGAAAATCAAGCTTTTCTTTTGCATTTCTCTCACTTATCCGTATCTTTGCACCACAAAGCAATCAGGTATGAAAAAGAATACATTATTTATTATATTGGTGGCCATCATGTGCTTGGCTGCCTGCAAGAAAGAGAAGCAAGAGGCTTCGAATATCGGACTGAACACCAGCATTGAGGGCGACTCCACCCTGTATGGCCTGGCCTGTGACGGATGCACCGACTCGGTATTGGTGTTCCTCTCGGGTAAAGGCGGTGATCCGGTAAGTTATGATATCATCAGCGCCATGAAGCAGCGAAAGGTTATCGGTCGTCCACATGTGGGCGACTGGGTAGCCATATTGGTAGACCCTGCCGACAGCACCAAGGCATCGATGGTAATCAACCTGGATGAGTTGAAGGCCACCTGGATACAGGAGGTGACACCCAAGATGAAGGAGCGCAACGGCAATATCGCCTTGAGTGATGATGAAAAAGAGGAGATCGACTCGGTATTGAAAGATATGCTGAAGCCTGTGAATATCGGTTTTTCCCTGAAGCGCCACTATACGGCAGCAGCAGTAGGAATGCCCACACGTGCCCAGATGGCCGACGACAGTCCGGTGATCATGCCCCGTCCGAAGTTCTACACCAACTGGCATGTCTTCAACGGTCGACTGGTATTGACTGAGAAGCAGTTTGGGGATATCAAAGACAACAAGCGCACCATCGTGGAGAGATACGACACTGCCGCCTTTGTCATGATGACACGCGACTCACTCGTGCTTCAGTTCAAAGACGGCATACAATCCTACTCCCGCCAAAGGGATGAGGAGAAAGACTAAGGCTGCAGCATCATAAAGCGCTGCTTGGCCAACTGTTCATAGGAGGTTCCCGGACGACCGTAATTGGCGTAGGGATAGATGCTGATGCCTCCACGCGGTGTGAACAGTCCGCGCACCTCGATATACTTAGGATCCATCAGTTTGATGAGGTCTTTCATGATGGTATTCACACAATCCTCATGAAAGTCACCATGGTTACGGAAACTGAACAGATAGAGTTTCAGACTCTTACTCTCTACCATCCGTCTGTCGGGGATATACATGATCTTGATCTCAGCGAAGTCGGGCTGTCCGGTAATCGGACAGAGAGAGGTAAACTCCGGACAGTTGAACTGCACCCAATAGTCGTTGCCGGGATGCTTGTTCTCAAAGGTCTCCAGCACCTCCGGGGCGTAGTTATCCTTATATTCGGTTTTCTTACCTAACGACTTCAATCCTTCCTGTTCTCTGTTCATCGTCATTATCTTACAGCGTTAAACACCAACCAACACATATAGGCGATGAAGATGACAGCTAATACGCCACCCTCCCATCGCTCAATCTTAAACTTCGTGTACGAGAAGCCCCAAAGGAGCATCATGCCACCCATCATCACAGCCATGTCTATCCAGGTGATGCCCTGCAGATCCATGGGGATGATCATACCCGTAATACCTAAGATCATCAGGATATTGAGCACATTACTGCCGATCACATTACCGATGGCAATAGCCGCACGCCCCTTCTTGGCAGCCACCACGCTGGTGGCCAACTCGGGCAGTGACGTACCGCAGGCCACGATGGTGAGGCCGATGACGGCATCGCTGACACCTAAGCTCTTGGCAATCTTCGTAGCACCATCCACAAACACATTACTGCCGATGACAAGACAGGCCAGACCGAGGATCACCAGTCCGGCCGCCAGCCAACCGTTCATCTGCTTGATAGGTGTCTCCTCTTCCTCGGTCTTATCCTTCGCCATACGCAGGGTATATACCATAAAGAGGATAAAGACCACGAAGAGCAACGCGGCATCGATGCGTGACAACTCATTATCCAGACACATCAACAGCAGCATCAGAGAGGCGATCATGGCAAAGAGCATGTCTTTCCTAACGGTGTTCCTACTGATCACCATGGGGGCCACCAACGCCGAAACACCCACGATCATCAAGGTGTTGAAGATGTTCGAACCGACTATGTTTCCAAGTGCCATGTCGGAGGTACCCTTGATGGCAGAGGTAAGACTGACGAAAAACTCCGGCATCGACGTTCCGAAGGCTACCACGGTAAGACCGATGACGATCTGCGGGATATTCAGTTTGACAGCCAGCGCCGTAGCTCCGTCGGTCAGCCGGTCGGCTCCCCATAGCACCAACACGGCTCCTATAATTACAAATACTATACTCATACAGCGGACAAAGTTACGAAAAGTCGAGTGGAATACAAAAGAAAATTTTAATTTTCTTTTCATTCCCGAGACCAAGTAACTTCGGCGAAGCCAAAGTTACATATTTTTTCAGTTATTGCAATATTACTATGATTTATTTGCAGTTGACTTATTTCTTCGATAAAAATGCTTTCACACGCAAGGTCATATTCTCTCGCAGATAATCTCTGTAAAGCCAGATCTCACGAGAGTGATAATTACCCTCCTTGCCGATCAGCGGCATCATATAATCGTTACAGTCATACCCTTCAACAAACAGGAGTGAGGAGGCTGTATCGAGATGCACCGTCATCGTGTCTTTCTGCTGTTCGTTGACTGGCAAGAGGGGCGACGGCTCGGTAATCAACTGCGCCGGTGTCTCATCTGTCTTCCAGTTGAGGGGGTTGATGGCCACGGCACTCTTTCCCCACAGAGAGGCACCGGCATCACGGGCAGAGTTATAGCAGATGGTCACGCCCGTATCATCGGCTCCCTGGGCAGCCTTGATATACGGACAGTCATCCACCGTCTGTTGGTCGATGGCGACACCGATGGCATAGGCAGCCACCATCCGCTCATACGTCTTCTGATCCATCTCCTTCATCAACTCCAGCATGATATGGGCACCCTGACTGAATCCTGCCAAGATAAACGGCCGATCCTGATTGTAATGCTGCAGATAATAAGCGAAAGCCTTACGCACATCCGACAGGGCGATGGCCATCCGATCCTTGATCGTCGTGGTATCTTGGAACGATTGCAGCGAACACTGACGGTAATACGGGGAGTAGTAATTGAGTTTGCCGCTTACCAGTGTATCCACGCCCAGCATCTCACCGTATAGCGGTGCCCGCAGACTGTCCTTATAGGTATCTGCATGGTGGTAGGTCATGCCATCGGCTAAGGTATAGTCACCCGTCTCGGTGGAGATAATATAAAAGATGTCGGCCGCCCCTCCCCTGTCAGTGATATACCACTGGGTTGTATCCTTATAATCGGGTTCTTGGGGCACCGCCTCGGTAATACCTTTATTCTTCGACTGGCATCCTGCCATGATGGCCATGAGCAGGAGGGCAAAAGAGAATAATCTGCTATTTCTCATGATAAAAAGTCTCGTTAAGTATTTTATTTTTCTATATCCTATTTTCTTAGCATAGCCTCACGCTCCGCATCCCAATACTGGCAGTCGAGCTCGAAGAAAGCAGTTGTATAGGGTATCGTCAATGGGGTCTTGATGATAACAACCTCAAAAAGACTGCTCACCTCATCGAGCTTACGGATAAGATCCTCATGCGGAAGATATTGCACCTCGTTAAGGTTGAGTGCTTTCCCAAGCTGATCTCTGTAAGCATCCCACCCCTTGACTAAATCTTCCGAGAGTTTCTCCTGTTCCTTATCTAAATAGGTATGGGCAAACACATGGGGTGCCGACTTAATCATTTCAGACACCTGCCGCACCACCTGACCATAGTCTTCTTGTGCGAATACGGTGGTAATACCATCATGCGACTGCAGGGGATAAGCCATATCGGTCACCACGATCCAGTTACGATGTCCCAACAGTGGGAGTTTCTCTTCTAATACCTTTTTCCAATTCTCCATTTTCATTTCTTTATTATTTGTTTCAGACACCTTTTGGACCTATAGCTCAATTTGCAGGCTGAAACCTCTCTCAAAGCCCGATAAATACTGGCGTTCCGCACAATCAAGCTAGCTTGAGCAAT
>CADBSW010000169.1 GCA_902797505.1 uncultured Prevotellaceae bacterium
TCGGCAATAGCCCACATCTGCTCCCAGTCGAACTGCTTGGTATAGACAAACATACGGTGGTAGAGGTTGGTCTCGTCGATATAGAGGTCCATCATACCAGGATACGGACGACCGATCTGTGCGATATTCGTATCACGGAAACGGCGACGTACCTGAGCAGCGCGGCACCAGTCTTCGATCTCTGCCTGCACCTGAGGATCACCACCTTCCACAACACCCGTAATCACAGCCGAACGCTTGCCGGCACGATTGAGGTCGGCCACCATCTCACCGATAGCGCCACAGGCATAGAGCTCACCCAGCCAGATGGGGATATCCGTCTTTTCATAATCGGGAGCCAGTTTCTTCTGTACGTTCACGATCACCACCGGAACATCGAGGTCGCGCACTGCCGGCAACATATTATAAGAGGTGCAATAGGTAAGCATCTGCAAGATAACAAGATCCACATCGGCCGCACGGAACTTGTCGCCGGCCTCCATAGACTGTTCCTTCGTGGTTACCATACCACCGTCGATAATCTCTATCGTATCGGGCAATGTCTTCTTAAATGCCTCATACTGTGCTTCAAACTCTGGAACGAGTTGTGGGAATTGTGGCAGATAGGCTCCTAATGCGATGGAGAACACACCTACCCTTGCTTTGGTTTCTACTAATGGTTTCATTGTCTTATCCTTTTTTGTTAATGATTTCTATATATTTCTTGTAACCCTCATCCCATAGAGCCGTATCGGCAGACGGCTCATATCTCACCATCTCCACAGAGGTGGCTATCAGTCGGCGCATCTGCCAGATATCATCCACCATACCGGCGGCCTTGGCCTGCATCATGATATTACCGATGGCCGTACATTCCTGCGGACCGGCCAGCACCTCGACACCTAAGGAATCGGCGGTAAACTGGTTCAGGTACTTATTCAGCGAACCGCCTCCGATGATGTGCAAGACGTTCAGATCGAAGTCGGCAAACTCCTTCAACCACTGGAACACCTGACGATAGCGCAATGCCAGTGAGTCGAAGATACAACGGCAGATCTCTGACGGCTGCTCGGGAACAGGCTGACCGGTCTGTCGGCAATACCCCTGTATCGCCTCTATCATCGACGGGGGGTTGGCAAACAGATCATCATCGGGGTTGATGATGCTGCGGAAGGCTTCCACCTGCATGGCAGAGCCCTGCAGCTCGGGATGACTCAACTGTCGCACCTCCTCAGGCCATTCCTTACGGCAACGCTCATAGAGCCACATACCACAGATATTCTTCAGGAAACGGGTGGTGCCCTCTACACCACCCTCGTTGGTGAAGTTCAGGTCATAACTGCGCTCATTGATGATTGCCTGCTTCGTCTCGATACCCATCAGACTCCACGTACCACTGCTCAAATAGGCAAACTGCTCGTTCTCGGCAGGTACGGCGGCAACGGCAGAACCTGTATCATGACCAGCCACAGCGATGACGGGCACAGCGCCCAAGCCAGTGATCTGCTGCACCTCTTCGGTCAATACACCTATCTGTGTACCCGGCTGCACCATCCGTCCGAAGTGCTCACGGGTAAGACCGACACTCTTCACCAGCTTCTCCGACAGGTCACCTGTCCGTGGATCAAGCATCTCAGAGGTGGAGGCAATAGTATATTCGCAGACAGCCTCACCCGTCAGCATCCACGACAGGGCATCGGGCAAGAAGAGGATCTTCTTACAATGCTGATAGGCCGAGTTACCTGCCTGTTGCATGGCATACAACTGGAAGAGAGAGTTGAAGTTCATAAACTGTATACCGGCGATGCCGTACACCTCCTTTTTGTCTATCACCTTCTCGAAATACTCCTCCATCTTACCGAAGGTATGCGGGTCGCGATAGGCCATGGGGTTACGCAGGATAGCGTTATCCTCACCGATAAACACAAAGTCGACACCCCAGGTGTCGATACCGATAGAAGTAAGCGTGATGCCACGACGGGCCACCTCTTTCAGTCCACGTATCATCTCTGAGTACAAGGCGTAGATATCCCAATAGAAATGTCCGCCAGTCTCAATGAGGTTATTAGGGAAGCGAGTCAGTTCTTCTTGCTCCAACTGTGTGCCGTTCAATGTACCTAAGATCGTGCGCCCACTGGTAGCACCGAGGTCAACGGCAAAAAAGTATTTATTATTGTCCATATAGTAAATTAGTGTATCATGATTGTTTTAGCAGCAAAGGTACAACAAATTTCCGAAAATCATTCGTGATAACATACAAAATTTTATAATTATCTGAGATTGATTACTTTCCCTTTTCACTTTAATGAAAAAA